>NZ_JBFAPC010000053.1:0-33696 GCF_040675535.1 Patulibacter sp. NPDC049589
AAGGAAGCGGAGCAGCTCGCCGCGGAGAACCGCCAGAACCTCCTCGAGGCCCGGACGCACGCCGAGGAGCAGCGAGAAGATGCCGATGCCGACGGGGAGGACCATGACGTCGGCGGCGAGCACCGAGGGAGCGCGAAGAGCAGGACGCCCACGACCTCGCCGCCGTGGAGCAGCGGCACCGCGAGCACGGAGCGGACGCCGCGCGTGCGCAAGCCGGTGCCGGCGGTGCGCTCGTCGCCGGCGACGTCCGGGATCACGAGCGGGACGCGCTCCTCGATCAGGACCCGGGTGGCGTCGGCGCCCAGCCCGCGCAGCGACAGCTCCTCGGCCGCCCCCTCGATCGCCGCGGCCGGGTGACCCGTGCGGGCGACGAGGCCGCGGGCCCCGGGCTCCCGCACGTACGCGACGGCCGTCCCGAACCCGAGCCGCTCCGCGCCCCAGCGGGCGACGACGCGCAGGACGTCGTCGACCTCGTCGGCGCGAAGGACCGCCAGGGCGAGGCCCGGCGCGCCGGCGTCGAGTCCGGCGCCGGGCGGCCTCCCGCGGACGCCCGCCGTCCCGCCGCCGGTCGGCCGCTGCCTGCTCACGCGAAGTCCGGCCGGCGGTCGTCGAGGAACGCCGAGAGCCCCTCCCGGGCCTCGCCGCGCTCGAACAGCGCCAGCGCCTCGCGGGCCTCCACCGCCATCCCGTGCGGGAACGAGTCGGAGCCGGCCGCGTCCGCCGCCCGTCGCGCGGCCCGGACCGCGGGCCCGGACGCGCGCGCGATCTGGGCGGCCATCGTCCCGGCCACCGCGATCGCCTCGCCGGCGTCCGCCCGCCGGTCGATCAGGTGCATCTCGTACGCCTCGTCGACGTCGACCGTGCGGCCGGTGACGAGCAGGTCCAGCGCCCGGCCGCGGCCGACGATCCGCGGCAGCCGCTGCGTCCCGCCGCCGACCGGGATGACGCCGAGCCGGACCTGCGGCAGCCCGAGCCGGGAGCCGCGCGCGGCCACCCGGATCGTGCACGCCAGCGCCAGCTCGAGCCCGCCGCCGGTGGCGGTCCCGTCGATCGCGGCGATCGTCGTGGCCTCCAGGCCGTCGAGCCGGTCCAGCAGCTCGCGCTGCGCGTGCATGTAGGACACGAAGCGCGCCGCGCCGCCGTCGACGACGTGCTCGACGTCGCCGCCGAGGACGAAGACGCCGGGCACCGCGGAGCCCACGATCAGCACGCGGCCCTCGCGCGCCTCGAAGACGTCGAGCGCCGCCATGACCTCCTCCATCAGGGGCGGCGTCAGGACGTTGCCCGGCGCCGCGTCGACGCGGAGGACGGCGACCCGGTGCTCGTCGCCGAACGTCAGCTCGACGAGGCGCGGCCCGGGGTCCGTCGGGTCGGTGCTCACAGCGCGATCAGCTCCTGGACCGCGCGGGTCTGGAGGTCCTCCGTCGCGCCCTCGGCGACGACGCGGCCCTTGCCGAGCGCCACGAACCGCGACGCCAGCATCTGCACCATCCGCACGTGCTGCTCGACGAGCACCAGCGCGGTGCCGCTCTCCTGGATGACCTTCAGGGCCTCGATCAGCTCGTCGATGATGACCGGGGCGAGGCCCTCGGTCGGCTCGTCGAGCAGCAGCACCTTCGGATCGGCCATCAGGCCGCGGGCGATCGCGAGCATCTGCTGCTCGCCGCCCGACAGCCGGTCGCCGGGACGGTCCTTGCCGCGGGCGAGGTTCGGGAAGAGCTCGAAGAGCGTCTCCACCGTCCACCGGCCCTTCCGGCCCGACGCGCCGCCGAGCAGGATGTTCTCCGTCACCGTGAGGTTCGGGAAGATCCGCTTCTCCTGCGGCACGAGCGAGACGCCGCGGGCGGCGGGCTCGTGGCCGCGCCTGCCGAGCGGCTTCCCCTCGACGAGGATCTCGCCGGTCACCTGCGGGACGCCGAAGATCGACAGGAGCGTCGTGGTCTTGCCGGCGCCGTTGCGGCCGACGAGGCCGACGGTCTCGCCCGCGTCGACCTTCAGGCTGACGCCGTCCAGGACGAGCGCGCCGTCGTACGACGCGCGGACGTCCTTGAGCTCCAGGAGGGTGCTCATGCCTCGCTCCCCAGGTAGGCCTTGATGACTTCGGGGTGGGCCCGGACGTCCGCCGGGGTCCCGGACGCCAGGACGGCGCCGAGGTTCAGGACGGTGATCTCGTCGCAGACCCGGAACACGCCCTCGACGTCGTGCTCGACGAGCACCACGGCGACGTCGCGGTCCGTGCAGAGCGCGCGGATGTGGTCGAACATCTGCGCGGACTCCTCGACCGACAGGCCGGCGCCCGGCTCGTCGAGCAGCACGACCTGCGGCCGGCCGAGCAGCGCCATCGCGATGTCGACGCGGCGCTGGTGGCCGTAGGCGATCGACGAGCAGACCTCGTCGAGGTACGGCCGGAGCGAGAGCGCGTCGACGATCCCGTCGAGATCGTCCTCGCCGGTCTTCCGCGCGACCATGTCGAGCTGGGTGCGGACGGTCATCGCCCCGAAGACGCTGGTCTTCTGGAACGAGCGGGCCATCCCGTTGCGCCGCCGCCAGGTGACGGAGCGCTTCGTGATGTCCTGGCCGCCGAGCTTCACCGTGCCGGCGGAGAGCTTCCGCCGCCCGGAGAGCGCGTCCATGAACGACGACTTGCCCGCGCCGTTCGGCCCGATGACGCCGTGCAGGATGCCCGGCGCCACGCTGATGTCCACGGAGTCCACCGCGGTCACGGCGCCGTAGCGCAACGTCACGCCGGTGGCCTCGAGTGCGACGGTCATCGTCCCGCTCCCTTCCTGGTGGTGGCGACGCGGGCGCGGACCTTGCGACCGGTGTCGGTGACGAAGCCGACGACCCCGCCGCGGAGGAAGACGACCGCGACCACGAGGGCGATGCCGGTGAACAGCTGCAGGTTGCCGCTGTCGGAGAGCTCGCTCTGCGCGTAGATGTAGAGGACGCCGCCGACGAGCGGCCCGACCAGCGTCGCGAAGCCGCCGACGATCGCCGCGATCAGCGAGTCGCCGGCCGTCACGAAGCTCAGCGTGTCGGGCGAGACGAAGCTCGCCTTCAGCGCGAACAGCGCGCCGGCCAGCGAGGCGATCGCGGAGCTCAGCGTGAACGCGATCAGGCGCGGGACGTAGGTGTTGAAGCCGGAGAAGCGCGCGCGCTCCTCGTTCTCGCGGATCGCCTCGAGGACCCGGCCGAAGCGCGAGCGCCCGACGAGCCAGAGGATCACGAGGACGACGACCAGCGAGACCCAGGCCAGCGGCCAGAAGCTCGCCGCGTTGCCGATCTCGCTCTGCCCGAGCCCGGCGACCTTGTCGTCGGCGCCCCAGGTGACGGCGAGGCCGTCGTAGGCGCCGGTCGTCCCGCGGACCGAGTCCTGCACCACCAGCTGGTGCAGCGCCTGGCCGATCGCGAGCGTGAGGACGAGGAACGAGACGCCCGGCGTGCGGACGACGAACGCGCCGATCACGAGCCCGAGGACCGTGCCGCCGAGGACGGCGAAGACGATCGCCTGCATCGGCGACCAGTCCCACTGCGTCGTGGCGATCGCCAGGCCGTAGGCCGACGCGCCGTAGAACGCGGTGTGGCCGAGCGAGATCAGGCCGCTGCGGTGGGCGAGGAAGCCGATCGACAGCGCGAGGATGCCGAGGACGACGCCGTCGGTGGCGATCCCCATGTTCGTCTCGTCGCTGATGACGTCGGGCACGAACAGCCCGACGATCAGGATCACGACGGCGATGCCGAGGCCGCGGAGGACCGTGCGGCGGTCCAGGCCGCTCTGCACCGGCGCGGGCGCCAGCAGCGCGGACCGGTCGGCCGCGGGGACCTCGCTGGGAACCTGCTCTGCGGTGGTGCTCATGCGACGCGCTTTCCGGCGAGCCCGGAGGGCCGCCATAGGAGGACGGCGATGGCCACGACGTACGGCACGAGGACCGCGACGCTCGGGATCCACACGTTGCCGGCGGTCTGGATCAGGCCGAGGCCCAGGGCGGCGACCATGGCGCCGCCGATCGAGCCGACGCCACCGGCGACGACGACGATCAGGACCATGATCAGGATCGTCTGGCCCATGCCGGGCTGGACGGAGAAGTACGGGGCGGCGAGGACGCCGGCGAGGCCGGCGAGCGCGGCGCCGAGGGCGACGACGACGAGCGACACGCGGTCGACGTTGATGCCGAGGATCAGCGACGTCTCGGTGTCGTGGCTGGCGGCGCGGATGTGCAGGCCGGTGCGGCTCCTGCGCAGCCAGAGCACGAGGCTCACGGCCATCACGATCGCCACGCCGATGATCAGGAGGCGGTACGCCGGGTAGTCCGTGCCGAAGACGTTGGCGGTGCCGTCCAGGGCGCTGGGCGCCTTGACCGGCAGCGTGTCGTCGCCCCAGATCAGGACGATCACGCGCTCGAGGATCAGCGCGACGCCGAACATCACGAGCCCGACCTCGATGTGCGAGCGGTCCTGCAGGCGGCGGAAGACCCCGAGCTCCAGGGCGGCGCCGACGGCGGCGAGGATCATCGGGGCGATGATCAGCGCGGCCCAGAACGACGTGCGCTGCGTGACCTCGTAGGCCAGGTAGGCCCCTAGCATGTAGAGCGAGCCGTGCGCGAAGTTCATCACGCCGCGAAGCCCGTAGATCATCGCCAGGCCCGAGCTGAGGATCATCAGCAGGGCGCCGTAGGCGAGACCGTTGAGGAGTTGTGCGAGGTCCATGAGGAGCCGTCCTTGGGCCGGCCCCCGGCCCCGGCCGGAGCCGGGGTCGGGGGCCTACGCCGCCGGGTGGATCAGAGCTTGCAGCTCGGGTCGGCCGCCGGCTGCGTCTGCGACGCCGGGACGGTGTTGACGACCTTCCAGCCGAGCTTGCCGCCGGTCTTCTCGACCTGACCGAGGTAGGCGTCGCGCTGGATCTGGTGATCACCCGGGCGCATCGTGACGGTGCCGACGATCGTGTCGAACGACAGGCCGTTCAGGGCGTCCTTGACCTTCGCGGGGTCGACGCTCTTCGCCTTCTTGACGGCCTCGAAGAGCGTCTGCGCGCCGATGTAGGCGTCGGCCGTCACGTAGTACGGGTCCGTGCCCTCGGCGGCCTTCCAGGCCTTGACGAACGCGACGTTCTTCGGGTTGTCCAGCTGGTGGACGTAGCCGATGTTGTTGAAGAAGCCGACGACCTTGTCGCCGAGCGCCGGGAACAGCGGCTCGGACACCATGTTGAAGCCGAGCACCGACTTCATCGAGTCGAAGAGCTTGAACTGGGCGCCCTGGTTGACGAAGGCCACGCCGTCGGCGCCGAACTCGATCGCGAACACGCCGTCGGCGCCGCTGCTCTTGATCTTCGAGATGTACGAGCCGAACTCGGTCGTGTTCAGCGGCGCGTACTGGGTCAGGACGACCTCCTTGCCGACCTTCTTCGCCGCAGCGGTGAAGATCTTGGCGGCGGTGCGGCCCGTGGCGTAGTCGACGGCCTGGATGGCCCACTTCTTGGCCGGCAGCTTGTCGAGGGACACCGCGATCATGTTGACGTCCATCTGGGTGTTCTGGACGGTGCGGAACGCGTTGGCGTTGCACTGCGCGCCGGTCAGGGCGTCGTCCTTGCCGAGCGTGTTGAACGACAGCGCGTTCATGCTCGGGAGCTGCTGCTGGAGCGCACCGTTCTCCGGCGAGGTGATGACGCCGGAGATGAAGCGGGCGCCGCCCTGGGTCGCCTTGCGGGCCGCGCGGACGGTGGCCGCCGGGGTGCCGTCGGTCTGCGCGGTGACGATCTCGACCTTGTGGCCGTCGACGCCGCCGTTCTTGTTCGCCTCGTCGGCGGCGAACTTCCAGGCCGTCACGACGTCCTTGCCGAAGACCGCCAGCGGGCCGCCGGACGGCGGGATCAGCGCGATCTTCAGCGGCGCGCCGGCGTCGCTCCCGGAACCGGACGACGATGAATCGTCGCTCGAACCGCAGCCCGTCATCGCCAGGCCCGCCATGACCGGCACGACGGCCGCCAGCAGCTTCTTGTTCATCAGGTCGCTTCCCCTCGTGGGTGCCGGGCGGGGCCGCCCGGCTCGTAGAGGAAGGTCTAACTCGTGTGATCCGCATCACGCATCCCCATTCGGGGGCCACTCGTGCCCCCCAAAGGATGCTCTTGGGGGCCGCCGCGTACCCCCAGGGGGGAATGCATATGACCCCCTGGTGTGTCGACCCGGATGGACGGATGGCGCGGAGACCCCCACAACGGCCGCGGCGTCCGGCGTCGCGCGGCCGGGCGGGACGTGGCACGTGCGGGCGGCGACGGCGACCGAAGGTGCAGGACGAAGGACGAAGAGCGGCCGCAGGCGGAGGACGCGCAGGCCGGGAGGGACGAAGGACGAAGAGCGGCCGCGGGCGGAGGGCGCGCAGGCCGGCCGACGGCGAAGGCCTGGTCCGACGTTCGGGCACACCTTCGTCTCCAGCGTCATGTCTGTGGTGAATGGATCCATTCACCACAGACATGACGCCGCGAAGCGTGGGTCTTCTCGGGGCCGTGACACGTCCGTCGCAGGTCTTCGGGTCGGACCGCCGAGGAATTTCGGGCGCGCATCCGGGCGCGCGTCCGGGCGCCACGACGTCGGGCCCGGGGTCGGGCCGGGGGCCGGGCCCCGGAGGCCGATCGGGTCCCGACCCCGTCCGGCTAGCGGCCCTTCCAGACCGGGTCGCGCTTCTCCTTGAAGGCGGCGACGCCCTCCTGGATGTCCTCCGTCGAGAAGGCGAGCGCGAGCTGGGAGCGCAGATAGTCCCAGGCGTCCTCCAGCGGCATGTCGCCCTGGCGCCAGAGGGCGTCCTTGCCGAGCTTCATCAAGAGCGGGGACTTGACCGCGAGCTTGCCGGCGAGCTCGGCCGTGGCGGCGTCGAGCTCGTCGTGCGGGACGACGCGGTTGACGACGCCGATCCGCTTGGCCTCCTCCGCGTCGAAGCGCTCGCCGAGCAGCATCAGCTCGGTGGCCGTCTTGCGCGGGAGGTTGCGGTAGAGCAGCGCCGCGATCATGAACGGGAAGACGCCGACGTTGATCTCCGGCGTGCCGAAGACGGCCTTGTCCGACGAGATCACGAGGTCGCACGCGAGCGTCAGCCCGAACGCGCCGGCCAGGCAGTGGCCGCCGATCTTCGCGATGACCGGCTTGCCGAGCTGACCGATCAGCGTGAAGAGCTCGGGGAACAGCAGGATCGAGCGGTGCTTCGTCGTCAGCGGGACGTCGCTGGCGAAGCCGCCGAGGTTGCCGCCGGAGCTGAACGTCTTCGGGTGGGTGGACCCGAGGACGACGCAGTGCACGTCCTCGTCGTCCCGGGCCGCGGTGAAGGCGTCGATGATCGACTGCATCAGCTCGTCGGACAGCGCGTTTCGCGTGTCGGGCGTGTCGAGGTCGATCGTGGCGACGCCGCCCTGGGTGGCGTAGGCGACGCCGGCGAACTCGGTGGCGGTGGTGCTCATGCGCGGTCCTTCTTCGGGGTGGGGGCACGGCCCCCGGACGATGGGTCGGCCCGGGGCGCGGTGGCCCCGGTCCGGGGACCGGGGCGTCCGCCCCGGTCGGTGGGCCTCAGGCCCCGGCCTTCGCGACCTCGTGGTCCCAGGCGCCGTCGAAGCCCTCCTTGCGGAGCTCGAACTTCTGCACCCGCTGGGTCGCGGTCTTCGGCAGCGAGTCGCGCACGAGAACGTAGCGCGGGACCATGAAGGCGGCCAGCTGGTCGGCGCAGTGCGCGCGGATCGCGGCGGGGTCGATCGTCACGCCCTCGCGGGGGACGACGACGATCATGACCTCCTCCTCGCCGAGGTCGGACGGGACGCCGACCGCGGCGGACTCGGCGACGTCGTCGTGGAGGTTGGCGGCGCGCTCGACCTCGTAGGAGGAGATGTTCTCGCCGCGCCGGCGGATGACGTCCTTCATGCGGTCGAGGAAGACGAGGTAGCCGTCCTCGTCGCGGCGGCCGCGGTCGCCGGTCAGGAACCAGCCGTCGCGCAGCGCCTTGGCGGTGGCCTCCTCGTTCTTGAGGTAGCCGCGGAAGAGGATGTCGTCCTTGCGGGGCCGCACGACGATCTCGCCCGGCTCGCCGTCCGGGGCAGGCTTGCCGTCGTCGTCCTGGACCTCGACCTCGGCCCAGGACACGGCCTTGCCGAGCTTGCCCGGCTTGATGTCGTCCGGGGGCGATCCGAGGCAGAAGCACGCCGTCTCGGTCAGGCCGTAGATCTCGAGGATGTCGAGGCCGTAGCGGGCCTCGAAGTCGCGCCACAGCTCCTTCGGCGCCGCGCCGCCGACGGCGAGGCGCAGCGTGTTCTCGGCGTCGTTGTCGCGGACGGGCTGCTTGTAGAGCATCGTCAGCATCGCGCCGATGTAGTTGAACACCGTCGCCTGGTGCTGGCGGATCTCGTCGAAGAACCGCGACGCCGAGAAGCGCGGCGAGAGGATCAGCGGGCGCCCGGAGACGATCGAGCCCATCACCGAGAGCATCTGCGCGTTGACGTGGAACAGCGGCAGCGTCGTGTAGAGGACGTCGTCGGTGCCGACGCGCAGGAACTTCTGCGTGAACTCGATGCCGGCGGTCAGGTACGGGCGGTGCCCGTTCATGACGCCCTTCGGCAGGCCGGTCGTGCCCGAGGTGTAGAGGATCGTCGCCAGGCCGGCCGGGTCACCTGCGGCGCCCTTCGCGGGACTGCCGGCAGCGAGGACGTCCGCGGCCGTGAGGCCCTCGGGGCCCTGCACGCCGCGGACGAGTCGGACCTGCGGCCCCGAGTCCGCAGGGACCGCGGCGGCGAGGGTGTCCGCCAGCGGCCCGTCGACGACGACGACCTTCGACTCCGAGTGCTCCAGGATGTACCGCAGGCCCTCGCCCTTCAGGCCCGTGTTCACCGGGACCAGGACGAACCCGCCGACCGCGGCGCCCATCCAGACGTCGAGCAGCTCCAGGGAGTTGGGCAGCACCGTCGCGACGCGGTCGCCCGGCTTCAGGCCCAGGCCCGCGAGCGCGCCGGCGGCCCGCTCGGCCCGGTCGACCATCCCGGCGTACGTCACGTCCGTGCCGTCGAAGTGCACGAACGTGTCGTCCGGGGTCAGCTCCGCCCGGGCGCGCAGGATGTCGGCGACCGTGCCGTTCCCGTCCTCACCGACGTACTTCACCGTGGTCTGGCTCATCGCCGTGTCTCCTCCGCCGTCTTCTGGTCGTGCTGCCGCGGGCCCGGTCCCGTCCCGCCGCCGGCGCGCCGAGGGCGCTCCGGCGTCCGGACCGCCCGGGTCCTCCGCATCCTGCCGTGCCGCGCCACCGTGGGCGCAGGAACGCATGAAGACTCACACCCGCGCGGGGGGCGATCCTCGCCCCATCGGCGGATGATCCTCCCCCGGTCGGCGGTCGGGGGGCCCGGCACCCCGCCCGCGGCGCGGGTCCCGCACGCCCGCCGGGCCTCCCGGGCGTCCCGCCCGACGCCGGCCGGGGTGACGACGGCCCTCACCCGCCGGATCCGGCGCGCTGGAGCTCCTCCGCCCGCTCGGGGCCGGCGATCTGCAGCAGCGCGCGGCGCCGGGCGTCGTCGGTCAGGCCCGCGAGAGAGCGAGCGCCGTGCTCGGTCACGACCCAGTCGACGTCGCTGCGCGACGTCGAGACCGGGCCCTGCAGCGTGGCGACGATCCGCTTGCCCGGGAGCGCGACGATCGGCCGGCCGCCGGTGACCGCCGCGGCGCGGAGGAAGTCGACCTGCCCGCCGACGGCGCCGATCCGCTTCGCGCCGATCGACTCGGCGTTCGCCTGACCCGAGAGGTCGATCTCGACCACGCCGTTGACCGCGACGAGCGGCCCGACGGTCGACAGCCGCGCGGCGTCGTGCGTGCGGGAGACCGGCTCGAAGACGACGTCGTCCCGGCCGTCCAGCGCGTCGAACAGCCGCTGGGTCCCGAGCGCGGCGCCGGTGATCGTGCGACCCGCGTCGGTCGGCTTGCGCGCGTTGGTCACGACGCCGGACTCGATGAGGTCCAGGACGCCGTCGGAGATCATCCCCGAGTGCACGCCGAGGTCGCGGTGGCCGGACAGCGCGCTCATGATCGCCTCGGGCAGCGCACCGACGCCGAGCTGCAGGGTGTCGCCGTCGCGGACGAGCTCCGCGACGTGGGCGGCGATCGCCAGGTCGACCTCGCGCGGGGCGCCGGACGGCGCCTCCAGCAGCGGCCGCGACGTGCGGACGAACGCGTCGATCTCGTCCCAGGCGATCGACGCGCCCGCGGTGCGCGGGCACCGGTCGTTGACCTCCGCGACGATCACGCGGGCGTGCCGGAGGGCGTCGGCGAGGTAGTCCGCACCGACCCCGAGGCTGCAGCGGCCCTCGGCGTCGGGCGGCGAGACCTGGACGAGCGCGACGTCGCCGGGGATCGCCCGCGCGGCGAAGAGCCGCGGCAGCGCCGAGAAGTGGCAGGGGATCGGCCGCAGACCCGGCACCTTGCCGAGCCGCCCGAGCGCGCCGTACGAATAGACCTCGACGTCGTCGGCGATCTGCGGACCGAGGTCGCGCCAGCTCAGGCCGACGAAGGTCCGCAGCGGCGCGAGCTCGGCGGAGCGCGCCAGCAGCCGGTCGACCAGCGGCACCGGCTCGGCGCACGCCTGGCTCCAGACGACGCCGTCCCCGGGCCGGATCGGCCCGAGGTCGGTGCCGTCGGCGGACAGCTCGACCGGGTCGGCCACCCTCAGACCCGCTGGATGATCGTGCCGGTGCCGAGGCCGCCGCCGCAGCACATGGTCACGAGGCCGAGCTCCTGGTCGGTGCGCTCGAGCTCGTGCAGGATCGTCGCGACCAGGCGCGTGCCGGTCTCGCCGACCGGGTGGCCGAGGGCCATGGCGCCGCCGTTGACGTTCGTCTTCGTCAGGTCGGCGTCGAACTCCTTCTGCCAGGCGAGGACGACGGACGCGAACGCCTCGTTGACCTCCATCAGGTCGAAGTCGCCGATCGTCAGGCCCGTGCGGCTCAGCAGCTTGCGGGTCGCGGGGATCGGGCCGGTCAGCATGATGATCGGGTCCACGCCGACGGTCGTCTGGTCGACGACGCGGGCGCGGGGGGCCAGACCGTACTTCTCGGCCGCCGCGCGGCTCACGACGAGCACCGCGGAGGCGCCGTCGGAGAGCTGCGACGAGGTGCCGGCGGTGATCCTGCCGTTCTCCGGGCGGAACGGCGTCTTCAGCTTCGCGAGGCCCTCGCGGTCGGTGCCGGGGCGGATGCCCTGGTCCGTGGCGACGGGGCCGTGCGGGGTCTCGACGACGACGATCTCCTTCGTGAAGCGCCCCTCCTCCGTCGCGAGCTGCGCGCGACGGTGCGACTCGACGGCGAGGTCGTCCATCGCGGCGCGGGAGATCTCCCAGCGGTCGGCGATCAGCTCGGCGCTCTCGCCCTGGCCGACGAACGCGTAGCGGTCCTTCAGCTCCTGCGGCCACGGGTCGCCGTAGAGCTCCTGGATCTTCAGCGGCGAGTTGATCGGGACGTGCCCCATGTGCTCGACGCCGCCGGCGATGACGACGTCGTGGGTGCCCGACGCGACGAGCCCCGCGGCGTACGCGACGGCCGACTGGGCCGATCCGCAGCGCCGGTCGATCGTGATCGCGGGGACCTCGGCGGGGTAGCCCGCCTGCAGCCACGCGTTGCGGGCGATGTTGCGCGACTGCTCACCGAACGGCGCGGTGCAGCCGACGATGATGTCCTCGACGTCGCCCGGGTCGATGCCCGTGCGCTCGATCAGCTCGGTGTAGCAGGCGCCCAGCAGCACGTTGGGGTGCGTGTCGCGGAAGACGCCCTTCTCGGCGTGCGCGCGGCCGATCGCCGTGCGGGTGGCCTCGACGATCAGGGCCTCGCGGCCGTTCTCGAGGAAGGGGGACTTGAGGTCGGCCATCTAGATCGTGCTCCCGACGGTGACGTGCTCGGAGGCGGGGCGCATCAGATGACCGTCCCGCCGTCGACGGCCAGGACCTGGCCGGTGATGTACGCCGCGTCGTCGGAGGCCAGGAACGCGTACGTCCCCGCGACCTCGGCCGGCTCGGCCCAGCGCCCGAGCGGGATCCGCTCGAGCTGCTTCTCCGCGAACTTCGGGTTCGTGCGCACCGTCTCGGTCATCGCCGTCGCGGCCAGCGGGGCCACGGCGTTGGCGGTGATGCCCTTGCGCGCGAGCTCCTTGGCCAGCGACTTCGTCAGGCCGATCAGGCCGGCCTTCGCCGCGGCGTAGTTCGCCTGCCCGATCGTGCCGACGAGGCCGGCGGCCGACGTCGTGTTGAGGATCCGGCCGGTGCCGTCCTCGGGCAGGTGCGGCAGCGCCGCCTGCGTGACGCGGTAGGTGCCGGTGAGGTGGACGTCCAGCACGGACTGGAAGGCCTCCTCCTCCATCTTCTTGAACATCGCGGGGCGGCTGTTGCCGGCGATGTTCACCACGATGTGGATGTGGTCGCCGAGCTTCGCGGCCTCGGCGACGGCGGCCGCGACCTGCGCGGAGTCCGCCACGTCGGCGCCGATGCCGACGGCGCCGTCGAGCGTCGCCGCGACGGCCTTGGCGGCCGCCTCGTCCCGGTCGACGACGGCGACGAGCGCGCCCTCCTCGGCCAGGCGGGTGGCGACGGCGGCGCCGATGCCGGCGCCCGCCCCGGTGACGAGCGCGACGCGCCCCTGCAGGCCGCGCATCAGTAGCTCCGCGGCAGCCCGAGCACGTGCTCGGCGACGTAGTTGAGCACCATCTCCTGCGGCAGTGGCGCGATCTTCAGGAGGCGGGCCTCCTTGTAGTACCGCTCCACGTGGTACTCCCGGGCGTAGCCGAAGCCGCCGTGGGTCTGGATCGCCCGGTCGGCGGCCTCGGTGCCGGCCTCGGAGCAGAGGAACTTCGCGGAGTTCGCGTAGAGCGCCGCGTCCTTCTCGCCCGCGTCGTACGCCCAGGAGGCACGGCGCAGGACGAGCTCGGCGGCGTCCAGGCGCATCTTCGAGTCCGCGAGCGGGAACGCGATGCCCTGGTTCTTGCCGATCGGACGGCCGAAGACGACACGGTCCTTGGCGTAGGCGACGGCCTTCTTCAGCGCGACGCGCCCGAGGCCCAGCGCCTCGGCGGCGATCAGGATGCGCTCGGGGTTCAGGCCGTCGAGCAGGTACTTGAAGCCCTTGCCCTCCTCGCCGACGAGGTCCTCGACCGGGACCTGCAGGTCGTCGATGTAGAGCTCGTTGGAGTCGACGGCCTCGCGGCCCATCTTCGGGATCCCGCGGATCTCGATGTTCGGGCTCTTGACGTCGGTGAGGAAGAGCGACAGGCCGTCGGTCTTCTTCTTCGCGTCCTCGAACTTGGTCGTCCGCGTGAGCAGCAGCACCTTGTCCGAGTTCTGGGCCTTGGAGATCCAGACCTTGCGGCCGTTGACGGTGTAGTGCTTGCCGTCGTCGTTGAGCTTCGCGAAGGTCTTGATCGCGGTGGTGTCGAGGCCCGCGTCGGGCTCCGTGATGCCGAAGCAGACGTGCATCGTGCCGTCGACGATCTTCGGGAGCAGGCGCTCCTTCATCTCCGGCGACCCGTGCTTGATCACGGGGTGCATCCCGAAGATCATCCCGTGGATCGTCGAGGCGCCGTTCATGCCGGCGCCGGAGGCCGCGATCTCCTCCAGGAGGATGGACGCCTCGGTGATGCCGAGGCCCGAGCCGCCCTGCTCCTCCGGCACGCAGATGCCGAGCCACCCGGCGTCCGCGATCGCCTTGTAGAAGTCGAACGGGAACTCGTGCTTGGTGTCGCGCTCGAGCCAGTACTCGTCGTCGAACGCCGCGGTCAGCTCGCGTACGGCCGCGCGGATCGTCTCCTGCTCGTCTGTCAGTCCGAAATCCATGGTCTCTCCGCTCTCCCCACGATGTGAACGATCGTTAGCGCGACTGTATCCGATCGCGCCATGCGGAGGGAAGTACGGCTGAGCCCTCGGGGACGGACGTTGCAGGAACGCACAACGGGGCCCCGCCGTGAACCATCGTTCGCGGTCGGGGACGCGCCGGCCGCGACCGCGGCCGTCGACCGCGACGGACGCTCCCCGGCCCCGGACGCCACGCGCCGAGCACGGGGAGCGGCGAGCACGACACGGTCGGGCCGGGCGTCGACGACGAGAAGACCAGGACCAGTCGACCAACGTCGGTCGACCGGGTACCCTCGTCATATGGACCACGTGAAGGTGCAGTACGCGAAGACGCACCTGTCCGCACTGCTCGCCGCCGTGGAACGCGGGGAGGAGGTCGTGATCGCGCGGGGCGACCAGCCCGTGGCGCGACTCGTCCCCATCGGAGACCGGGCCGACCGCGACCTCGGGTTCGTCGCGTACGCGGTGCCGGAGGACGTCCTCGATCCTCTGCCGGACGACGAGCTGGCCGCCTGGGACGGGAGCGCGTGAGCTACCTCCTCGACACGCACACCCTGCTCTGGGCGCTCACCGATCCCGGCCGCCTCGGGCCCGAGGCCCGCCGGATCATCACGGCGCGCTCGTCGCCGCTCGTCGTCTCGGCCGCCTCGGCCTGGGAGGTCGGGACGAAGCAGCGCCTGGGCAAGCTCCCCCAGGCCGACGCGCTGGTGGGCGCGTACTCACGGCATCTGGACCGCCTGGGCGCCACCCGACTCCCGATCACCGAGGAGCACGCCCTGCTGGCCGGGCGGCTGGACTGGGCGCACCGCGACCCGTTCGATCGCATGCTCGCGGCGCAGGCGATGCTCGAGTCCCTGACGCTCGTGACCGACGACGCGGCGCTCACCGGCCTTCGGGGCCTCGCCGTCGTGTGGTGACCGCGGCGAGCCTCGTCGATGTCGGGGACCGGCCACCGCGACGGTGACCGGGCGGCCGGGCCCGGGGCGATCCGGTCGACGCGTCGACCGGGCCCGATGCCCTCAGGCCGTCGGCGTCCAGGTCGCCGGCAGGCTCTTGATCCCGTGGACGAAGTTCGCCACGAGGAACTCCGGCTCGCCGACGCTGATGTCGGGGATGCGGGTGTGGATCTGCAGGAGCGCCGCGCGCAGCGTCGCCTTCGCGAGGTTCGAGCCGAGGCAGAAGTGCGGGCCGCCGCCGCCGAACCCGAGGTGCCTGTTGGGCGTGCGCAGGATCCGGAACTCGTCCGGCTCGTCGAACACGCTGCCGTCGCGGTTGCCCGAGCAGTACCAGAGGACGACCTTGTCGCCCGCGGCGATCTCCTGTCCGGCGACGACGGTGTCCTCCGTCGCGGTGCGCCGCATGTGCAACAGCGGGGTCGCGTACCGGAGGATCTCGTCGACGGTGCTGTCGAGCCGGCCCTCGAGGTCCTCCATCAGCAGCGCCCGCTGGTCCGGGTTCTGCCGCAGCGCGAGCAGCCCGTGCGACAGCGAGTGGCGCGTCGTGTCGTTCGCCGCGGCGGCGAGCAGCGAGAAGAACGAGCCGATCTCGGCGTCGGTGAGGCGCTCGCCGTCGAACTCGGCCTGGATCACCCACGAGAGGAGGTCGTCGCCCGGGGCGTCGCGGCGCTCCGCCGTCAGCTGGTGCGCGATCTCGTTCAGCCGCATGGCCGCGCCGCCGAAGGCCTCGATCGGGGCGAGGCCACCGAGCTCGTCCGGGTCCGACCAGGACGCCATCATCTCGGCGCAGTGCATGGCCTCGTCGCGCAGGTCGCCGGCCGGCACGCCGAAGAAGTTCGCGAACAGGCGCCCGGGGAGCTGCCGCGCGTAGAGCTTCCCGAAGTCCCCCTCGCCCAGCGGGCCGACCTCGTCCATCAGCTCCGCGGCGACCGTCGTCGCCTCCGCCTCGAGCTTCGCCATGTTGCGGGCCGAGAACGCCTTGACGACGATGCCGCGCAGCTGCGTGTGGCGCGGGGCGTCCTGGACGATGAACGACAGCGACGCGTCGCGGACCTCCTTCGGGAAGTCCTCCATGAAGACGCCCTCGGCGGAGGAGAAGACCTTCGCGTTGCGCGAGACCTTGACGATGTCCTCGTGGCGGAAGACGGACCAGAAGCCGGCCGTGTTCTCGTCCGGCGGCATCAGGACCGACTCGGCCGGAGGCGACCAGCGGACGGGGGCCTGGTCGCGCAGGAGACTGAAGGTCTCGTTGCGCTCCGCCCAGGGCCGGGCCCAGAAGTCGAAGGTGTGGATGTCGGCCGGGATCTGCGTCGCCATGCCCCAAGCTCCCACCACCAGGCGCGCGGGGAGACGTCCCAGTGGGATAGACGCCCTCCCCCCGGGAGGGAGTACGCGCGTATGCTGCACTCCGTGACGCGCGGCACGCTACGGACCGCTGCCCTCCGGCCGCCGGGTGACGGACTGGCCGGGTTGCTCGGGCGCGCCGCCGACCTGGCCCTCGCGCCGGGCGCGGGATTCCCGGACCCGGCCCACGAGCCCGACGACGCGCTGGCCGCCGCCCGGGCGGCGCTGGAGGAGCGGATCGCCGGCAACCCCGGCGCGTGGGGCGCGACGACGCTGCTGTCGGCGATCGAGCTGCTCGCGGAGCTCGACGCCGCCCAGGAGGCGCGCGAGCTCGACGCCCAGCGCAAGCGCATCGCGGACCTGCGGCGGGTCCGGACCGCCGTCGACGCGCTGCGGGATCTGCCCGCCGCCGAGGCCGTCGACCGCGCGCCCGTGGAGCTCGCCGCCGCCTGCGACTTCGGGCGCAGCATGGTCTCGTCGGTCGTCGGGTCGATGTGGCTGCCCGGCCGGCTGCACATCTCGGAGGACAGCGCCGACCACGCCGACGCGTTCCTCGACTTCGTCCGCGGGGCGCGGATCCCGCTGCGCCACACGCTGCTGGAGACCGAGCTCGTCCGCCGCCGGATGCCGGCGCTGGTCGAGGACCCGATCGACGACGGGCGCACGTTCAAGGACATCATCCGCGCGTCGCGCACCGCCGCCTACGTCGTCGCGCCGATCACCGCCCGCGACCGGGTGATCGGGTTCCTGCACGCCGACCGCCTGGAGCGCCGCCGCCGGGTGACGGACGCCGACCTCGACCGCATCGCGGCCTTCGCCTCCGCGTTCGGCCTGCTGCACGAGCAGCAGGTGCTGCGCGAGCGGCTCGGCGTCCAGCGCCGCCGCTTCCGGGGCGCGCTCGCCGAGACCGAGGCGGCGCTCGAGCGGCTCGAGCAGGCCCGCCTGGAGCTCGACGAGTCGCTGGCACCCCCGGGAGACGCTCCGGTCGCCCGCGATCGCGGCCCCAAGGCCCTGCCCCGCATCGCGAGCGTCCTGACCGTCCGCGAGCGCGAGGTCCTCGCGTTGCTGGCCGACGGCCGCACGAACGCCGGGATCGCCCAGGAGCTCGTGATCGCCGAGGGCACCGTGAAGGCCCACGTCAAGAGCATCCTCCGCAAGCTGCGCGTGCCGTCCCGCGCCGCGGCCGTCGCGCGCTACGCGCGGCAGGCGCAGCGCTGAGCGGCGGGCCGTCCGGGCGCGCGACCGGTTCTCCGGTTCGCCCACCCGCACCGGGCGGGCGGACGTGCCGGGGCACGCCTACGCCGCGACGGTGACGCGGCCCTTCACGGCCACGTCGCCCGTCTGCCGGACGGCCTCGAGCTCGATGTCCAGCACGGCCTCGCCGGTCGTCTCGTCGGTCCGGGACGTCTCGGCGCCCCAGCGCAGCGTCAGCTCGTCGCCCGGCCAGACCTTGTCGGCGAAGCGCACGCGGTAGGCGCGCACGGCGGCGATCGGGAAGCGCTCGGTGACCAAGCGGGAGAGCATCCCGGCCTGCATCTGACCCATCGCGAAGACACCGGGGAAGCCCGCCGCCCTCGCGCGCTCCTCGTCGTGGTGCAGGGGGTTGAAGTCGCCGCCGGCGCCGGCGAAGCGGACGATGTCGGTGCGGGTGATCGGCCCCACGGTCAGCGTCGCGGGGTCGACCGCGGCGGTGGTGGTCTCGTCGCTCACGAGGGCCCTCCGGGGATCGGGGTGGTCGCCTGCCGGGTCGCGCGGGTCACGACGCGCCTCCGGTCTCGATCAGGGTCTCGACGTAGGTGACGGCCGGCTCGCCGGCTGCGTCCTCCAGCACGGTCTGCATCGTCACGAAGGTCATCGTGCCGCCGCGGCCGCCCTGCTTCTGCTTGACGGCGGTGACGCGCCGGATGCCCGTCAGGTGGTCGCCCGCCAGCACCGGCCGGTGGTAGCGCCACTCCACCTCGCCGACGACGATGCGGGAGATGTCGAGCCCCAGCGTGCGCACGGCGCCGAGCTGGTCGCGGTGGTGGCCCATGATCACCGCGAGGTTCAGCGGTGCCGGGATCGCCGCGAAGCCCTCGGCCTGTGCGACCGCGGCGTCGCGGTAGCGCGGCGCCGGGTCGTGGATCGCGGTCGCGAGCTCGGCGATCTTGCCGGCCTCGACCGGGAAGGACACCCGGTCGACCTCCGTGCCGACGAGCGTCTCGTCAGGCACGGGCGGCCAGCGTCTTGCCGAGGGCGAGCAGGTTCTCGCGGGTCTCCTGCTCCTCGTCGGGCGCGAGCTTGAAGCTCGGCGGGTAGATGATCAGGTGGTCGAGCAGCCCGTCGTAGCGGCGCAGCTGCTCCGTCACCTCGTCGGTGGTGCCCGACAGCGTCATCGCGTCGACCATCTCGTCGGTCACCGCGGCGAGCATCGCGTCGTGGTCGCCGGCCGCGAAGGCGGCGCGGATCGCGGCGGCCTCGGCGCTGAAGCCGTTGACCTCGAGCACGTAGTCGTACGTCTTCGGCGCGGAGTAGAACGCGAGCTGGCCCTTCGCGCGGCGGCGGGCCTCCTCGGGGTCGTCGTGCACCGAGGTGATGACGACGGTCGAGACCTCGACGTCGTCGGGCGAGCGGTCGCGCTTGGCGGCGCCCTTGGCGATCTCGGGGTGGACGATCTCCTCGAGGTACTTCACCGAGAACAGCGGGTGGCCGAGGAAGCCGTCCGACACGCGGCCGGCCGTCTCCACCATCCGCGGGTTGACGCCCGCGGTCCAGACCGGGATGTCCGTCCGCAGCGGCACGCCGACGTCGGCGGTCGCCTTGAGCTTGAGGTGGTAGAAGCGGCCGTCGTGCGCGACCGGCGCCTCGTGCAGCTTCCACAGCGAGCGCAGGAGCGGGATCAGCTCCTCCAGGCGCGTCGCGGGGCCCGACGGGTCGACGCCGTGCCAGTCCTCCATCATCCGGCGGGTGCCGGTGCCGAGCCCGAGGACGAGGCGGCCGTCGGAGATCTCGTCGAGGTCGCGCGCCTCGGCGGCGAGCACCACCGGCGAGCGGCCGACGGCGTAGGCGATGCCCGAGCCGACGCGGATCGTCGACGTCGCGTGCGCCATCGACGCGAGCGTGATCGTCGCGGAGCGGTTGTAGAACTCCGACGTCCAGGCGGTGCCGAAGCCGTTCTCCTCGGCGATCGCGGCCGACGCGGCGACCGAGCGGACGTTGCCGGCCAGCAGCGAGAGGCCCAGCGTCGGCTGACGCCCGTTCCCGCCCCGCACCCCAACAGCGGTCATCGCCCGAACTCCGGGCGGCGACGCTCGACGAAGGCCTTCAGGCCCTCCTTCGCGTCCCCGTTGGCGAACAGCTCGTTCTCCTCTGCCGCCTCGAACGCGACGCCCTCGGCGATCGGCAGGTCGAACGCGGCGTCGACCGTGCGGACGACGGCCTCCAGCGCGGGGCGCGACATGCGGCTGAGCGTCTTGGCCAGCTCCAGCGCGGTCTCGAGCGGGTCGCCGTCGACGAGCCGGTCGACCAGGCCGATCCGGTGCGCCTCCTCGGCGCCGACCTGGCGGGCGGTGAGCATGATGTCCAGCGCGCGGCCGCGGCCGACGAGGCGCGGCAGGCGCTGCGTGCCGCCGGCGCCGGGGATCAGGCCGAGCTTGACCTCGGGCAGGCCGAACTCGGCCTTCGGGCCCGCGACGCGCAGGGCGCAGGCCATCGCCAGCTCGCAGCCGCCGCCGAGCGCGAGCCCGCCGACCGCCGCGATGGCGATCCGGCTCGGGTCGGCGATGCGGTCCAGCGAGCCGCGCAGGGCGTCGCCGTAGGCCTCGAACGCCTCCTGGTCGGCGGTGACCATGTGCTTGATGTCGGCGCCGGCGGCGAAGAAGCCGTCGAGCTCGGACGCGAACACGAGGACCTTGCCCGGCGCGTCGCGGTCGGCGGCGTCCAGCGCGGCGGTGACGCCCGCGATGATCGGCAGGCCCAGGGCGTTGGCGGGCGGACGGGCCAGCCGGATCACGAAGGCGTGCTCCGTGTCCTCCCAGTGGACGACCTGTTCTGCGGCGGCGGTCTGCTCAGGCATGCGGCGTGCTCCTCGTCTCGTGCGTCGCCGGGCGGAGGCCGTGCGGCGGGGTGTCGGCGGTGTGCAAGGTGGGTCCTCGGGGGCGGCGCTCAGCGCGCCTCGTAGCGGGGCGGGCCGTCGCCGTCGGCGACCAGGGCGTGGCCCTCGTCGACGAGCTGGTCCAGCGCGCCGAGGGTCCCGCAGAGCCCGAAGTACGGGTGCGCGCGGCCGCCGGGGGCGGTGCGCACGCTCAGCTCGTGGCCGGTGCCCGGGCCGTCGCGGCGCAGCTCGGCGAGCAGCGCCTCGGCGGACGCGTCGTGCTCAGCGAGCCGCCGGTCGACGTTGGCGGCGACGTCGGTGATGGCGGCCCCGTGGCCGGTCAGGGCGATCGCGGCGCCGAGCTCGCGCGTGCGACGCAGCGAGTCGCGGAGGTCCAGCAGGGCGCTGCCGCGGCGCGCCACCGTGAACGGCGCGTCGTCGTCGCCGGCCGGGGCCGCGGGGTCGGGCCGCCCGCGGGGGGCGTCGCCGGGGAGCGACGGGCCGATCATCGGGACGGGCGGGTGGCCGGCCAGGAGGTGGTCGCCCACGATCAGGGTCCCGCGGTCGCGGTCGTGGAGGACGAGGTCCGACGGGGAGTGGCCGGGCCGGTGGTGGACGTGCAGCGTCCGGCCCGCGAACGTCAGCGCGTCGCCGTCGGCCACGGTCCTGACCGCCGGGACCTCGGACGCGAAGCCGCGCGTGTCCGGGCGGGCCGCCCACCAGCCGGCGACCGTGGTGGCCGGGACGCCGTTGTGGCGCATCAGGTCGCGGTCGAAGCGCTCCTCGGCCAGCGCAGACGCTGGGCCGCCGGCGAGGTACTCGTCCATGCCGGTGAAGGCCACGACCTCGGCGCCGCTGACCTGCGCCAGCGGGCCGGCGAGGCCCGCGTGGTCCAGGTGCTGGTGCGTCACGACGATCCGGCCGACGTCGGCCAGGCCGTAGCCGTGCTGCGCGAGCAGGCCCCGCAGCTGCAGCAGCCCGGTCCCGGTGTTCGCGCCCGTGTCGACGAGCGTCAGCGGCTCGTCCTCGATCAGCCAGACGTTCACCGCGCCGACGAGGAACGGGGTGTCGATCCGCAGCGGGACGACCCCTTCCGCCCCGGTGACGTCGGTCGCGACCATGGCGCGATGGTAACGATCGCTCACGTGCTGACCGGGGCGTTCACGGGGCGGGACTGGAGGCTTCGACGACGACGCCGGGGACGGATCCCCGGGCGGCGCCGGAGGGCGGCATGGGGCGCGGGGCGGCACCGGCCACGAGGGCCCGTGCCGCGCCACGGACGGACGCGCGGGCGTCCGCCGGTGCGCGCCCGAAGGCCCTCAGGCCATCGTCAGCCCGCCGGAGACCGAGAGGGTCTGGCCGGTGATGTAGCCCGAGGTCTCCTGGGCGAAGAACGACACGGCGGCGGCGATCTCGACCGGCTCGGCGAGGCGCTTGAGCGGGACGGCCTTGACCATCGCGCCGAGGACGGCGTCGCCGTTGCCGGAGGACTCGATGACCTCGCGCAGCATCGGGGTGTCCGTCGGGCCGGGGCAGACCGTGTTGGCGGTGATGCCCTTGCGCGCGACCTCGCGGGCCAGCGTCTTGGTGAAGGCGATGAGCCCGCCCTTGGCGCCGGAGTACGTGGACTCGAGCGAGGAGCCGACGCGGCCGGCGTCGGAGCCGATGTTGATGACGCGGCCCCAGCCGCCCTCGACCATCGCCGGGAGCACGCCGTGGGTGACGCGCAGCGGCCCGAGGTAGTTGATGTCCACGACGCGCTGGCGGAACGCCTCGTCCCCGGCGAGGAACGGCTTGAGCTCGTCCCAGCCCGCGGCGTTGACGAGGATCTCGACGGCGCCGAACTTCGCGGTCGTCGCCTCGATCGCCGCGGTGACCGACGCCGGGTCGGTGACGTCGAGCTGGACGGCGAACGCGGTGCCGCCGGCCTCGGTGATCGCCTGGACGACCTCCTCGGACTGCTCCGTGCGGAGGTCGGCCACGACCACCTTGTGGCCGTCCGCGGCCAGGCCCTCCGCGATCGCGCGCCCGATGCCCCGGGCGCTCCCGGTGACGAACGCCGTCCGACTCTCTCCGTTGCTCATGCCGCCACCCTACACAACCCGTGAACGATCGTTTACGTCCGTCGGCGGCGGGTTGGAGGCTTCGCCAGCCGGGCGCTCCTAGCCGGCCGCCGACGCCGCGCGCGACGGGAGCGGGACGTGCCGGCCCTCCGCCAGCTGCTCCTGCAGGACGAACTTCTGGACCTTGCCCGTCGGGGTCACCGGCAGGTCGTCGACCGCGAACCAGGCGGACGGAACCTTGAAGCTCGCCAGGCGTTCGCGGCACCAGGCGCGCAGCTCGTCCGGGTCCGGCGCGCCCGCGCCCTCGGCCGGCCGCAGGACCGCCGCGACGACCTCGCCCCAGTGCGCGTCGGGCAGGCCGAGCACCGTGACCTGCGAGATCCCGGGATGGCCGAAGAGCACGTCCTCGACCTCGCGGGGGTAGACGTTCTCGCCGCCGCGGATGATCACGTCCTTCAGCCGTCCGGTGATCCGCAGGTAGCCGCGCTCGTCCATCGCGCCGAGGTCGCCGGAGTGCAGCCAGCCGTCGGGGTCGATCGCCGCCGCGGTGTCCTCCGGGCGCCCGTGGTACCCGAGCATCGTCTGGTACCCGCGGACGCAGATCTCGCCCGGCACGCCGACCGGCTGCGTTCCGCCCGTCCCGACGTCGACGACGCGGACCTCGGCGTGCGGGAGCGGCGCGCCGATCGTCTCGGCCTGGTCCTCCGGCGAGTCGGTCAGCGCGGTCTGGCTGATCACGCCGTGCATCTCGGTCTGGCCGAAGACGATCGTGAAGCGACAGCCGAGGTCGGACTTCGCGCGCCGGACGAGGTCGGCCGGGACGACCGCGGCGCCGGACATGACCGTCTGCAGGGTCGAGAGGTCGCGCGTGCGCGCGTCCGGGTGGTCGAGCATCGCGATCAGCATCGTCGGGACGGCGAGCATGATCGTGCCGCCGTAGGTCTCGACGAGCTCGAGCTGCAGCGCGGGGTCGAAGCCCGGCAGCAGGACGTAGGTGCCGCGGTGCGTGTAGGCGCCGAGCTCCGTCAGCGCGCCGCCGCCGATGTGGAACATCGGCATCGAGTTGACCCAGACGACGCCGTCCTCCACGCCCGCGCGCTGTGCGACGAAGCGCGACGCGTTGACGACGCCGCGGTGGTGCAGCAGCGCCGCCTTCGGGAAGCCCGTGGTGCCCGACGTGTACTGGATCTGCGCCGGATCGTCCGGCGAGACGTCCGGCAGCGGCGTGGCGTCGTCGCCCGCGGCGACGAAGGCCTCGAGGTCGCTCAGCGGGATGATCTCGCGCAGCGTCGGCAGCTCGTCGTGGATCGCGGCGATCGCGGCGTCCTTGTCGAAGCCGCGGTACTCCCGGGCCATCACGATCCCGGCGGCCTCGGACTGCGCCAGGACGTGGTTGACCTCGGCCTTGCGCAGGGCGGGGTTGACCGTCACGAGGGTCAGCCCCGCCAGCGCGGCGCCGTACTGGACGATGACCCACTCCGGGCAGTTCGCGGCCCAGATCGCGAGGCGCTCGCCCGGCTCGAACACGCGCAGCAGGGCGCGGGCGGTGCGCTCGCCCTCGGCCAGCAGCTCGGCGTACGTCCAGGTGCGGCGCGCGGCGGGGTCGGGCTGGCCGTCGACGAGGGCCAGGCGGTCGGGGACCTCCTCCGCCGCGCGCCGCAGCACGCCGCCCACGGTGGTCTCCAGGACCTCGACGGAGGTGTCGGCCCGCCAGTGCGACTGGGTCAGCATGTCGGCAAGCTAGACGAGATCGGTGCCGAAGTGGAGATTTATGTCGAATTTCAGTGCGCCACGCTGGGGCGCCCGACAGCCGGAAGGGCGGCAGGCCGATCAGCCCGGCCCGGCAGCCTCGGCGATCTCCCGGAAGCGCGCGCGGGCCGGCGCCGACCACGCGGCGCGGCGGCTGCGGAAGAGCTCCCCGCCCTCGCGGCCGACCCAGTCGGGCAGCAGCGCGACCGGCAGCCGCGGGTCCAGCCGGAGGAAGCGCTGGAGCGCGTTGAGCAGCTCGATGTGCGTGAAGAGCATCTCGTCGCCGGGCGCGGGGTCGACGTCGCCGTAGCGGTCGATCAGGGCGCGGTAGCGGGCGCCGAGCTCCTCGAGGTCCCAGGCGCTGCGGACGATCTCGTCCTCGCTCAGCCCGATCCCGGCGACCGGGCCGACGAACGACAGCGTCGACGCCTCCAGGCCGAGCTCCGCGACGGTCTCGCGCGCCTCGTCGACGGCCTCGGCGTGCGGGCTGAGCCAGACGCCGGGGGTCGGGTTGCCGAGCCCCATCCAGGTCAGCGCGCCGTAGAGCCGCTTGCGCATCGCGCGCTGCTGCTGCGGCACGGTCACGAGCAGGACGAGCCAGCGGCCGTCCCACGGCTCCGGTTCCTCGACGAAGGCCGCCGAGCGCCGCATGCCGTCCTCGATCAGGCGCCGGCCGCGGTCGGCGAGGGTCCAGCGGGCAGAGCGCCCGTGCCGCTCGGCCTCGATCCAGCCGGCGGCCGACCCGCGCGCGATCGCCTGGCGCGCGGCGTGCTCCTCGACGCCCAGCCCGCGCATGACCTCGATCAGCGCGGCGGTCCAGACCGGGCCCTCGTACGGGTACACGAGCTCGCCCAGCACCGTCACGAGCAGCGCCCGGGCGCTGGGCGCCGGGAGGGGCGCTGGTCCGTCGTCCATCCGCGCATTGTCGCGGGCGCGGGGACGGGGCGGCGTGCCGCCACGGCACGCGGTCGACGAGCGCCCGGTACGGCGGTCCCGTGCGGCGGGCTCAGCCTGCCGGCCGCACCAGATCCCGCGTCGCCATCGGCAGGGCCACGCCGGTCACGGTCGCCACGGCGGAGGGGTTCGTCCCGCAGCCCGTCCGGCACGCGGGCCGGTCGTCGCCGGCGATCTCCTCGCCGGGCTCCTGCTCCTCGGCGATGCGGGCCTGGGAGCGGACCTCGTCCAGCGCGAACAGCGCCGCACCGAGGGCGCCGGCCAGCTGCGGCGCGTCGGGGATCCGCAGCGTGATGCCGAGGGCGTCCTCGATGTGGCGGACCGCGGCGACGTTCTTCGCGACGCCGCCGGTCATCACCGCGGGCTCCGCCTTGCCGACCCGGGCGACCATGCCCGAGGTGCGCTTGGCCACCGCGGCATGGACCCCGAAGAGGATGTCCTTCTTGCTCTTCCCCTCGGCCATCAGCGAGACGACCTCGGTCTCGGCGAACGTCGCGCACATGCTGGAGACGACGATCTGCTCCTCCGCCGTGAGCGCCATCGGGCCGAGCTCCTCGATCGGCAGCTCCATCGCGCGGGCGAGGACCTCGAAGAACTTGCCGGTGCCGGCGGCGCACCGGTCGTTCATCGCGAACTGCTTGACCAGGCCCTGGTCGTCGATCGCGATGACCTTGCTGTCCTGCCCGCCGATGTCGATGACGAGGCGGACGTCGGGGTAGAGCTCGACGGCGCCGCGGGCGTGGCAGGTGATCTCGGTGAACGAGCGGTCGGAGACGTCCAGCATCCGCCGGCCGTATCCCGTGGAGACGGTGAACGCCACCTCGGCCTGGGTGATCCCGGCCTGCTCCAGCGCGCCGGCGATCGACGCCTGCGCGCCCTCGGACGACACGGTGCCCTTCTGCGACACGCAGGCCGCGACCTGCGCGCCCTCGCCGTCGAGGATCACGGTCTTGCCGGTGGTCGACCCGAAGTCGACGCCCATCACGTACGTGCTCATCGCTGCTCCCTGTCGTCGCTCGTCCCCCGCCGCGGACCGACCGACGAGACCCGGCTCCGGGTCCCGCCCGCGCTGTCGTCCGCGGCGGTCATCCCTCAGGCCCGCACGAGCCGGCGCGCGTCGATGCCCTCGAGCATCGCCTCGACCCGGCTGTTGACGAGCTCGTCCTTGTAGAAGGCGTCGTCGACCATGTCGCCCTCGAACGACGCGGTCGCGAGGCCCAGCCGCTTGGAGACGGCGTTGCCGATCATGAACTGCGGGTTGGAGAACGCCCGGCAGGTGCGCGCCGCGTGCAGCACGACCCCGTCGATCTCGTACTCCTCCGAGAGCTTGCAGATCTCGTCGATCATCAACGGGCCCGAGAGGTTGATCGGGCAGACGAGGTAGTTGATCGCCATCCCCCGCAGCGGGTCCTGGACGTCGATCACGTCGTGGATGTGCCAGAAGCCCATGTGGGTGTAGCGGCCCGCGACGATCGTGGCGTCGTAGCCCGCGAACTTGTTCGCCAACCAGCCGATCTTGTTCCAGTTCATGATGCCGTCCCAGAACAGGCGGTAGCGCTCGTTCGGGATCGAGCCGACGCCGTCCGTCACGCGCTGCTGGATCTCGGCCTTCACCTGCGTGAAGTAGTCGACGATCGGCGGGCCGCCGGGGACGAAGTTGACCGGGGCGATCGACGTCGTCCAGTCGAAGAAGCTGGCCGGGGAGGGGCGCGCGCTGCAGAGCTTCATCGCCTCCATGCGCAGCTGGCCGGCCTCCTTCGTGTAGCCCATGATCTCGTAGAGGCGGTCCCACGGGTACGGCTTGCCGGTGATCTCCTCGAGCCACGCGACGCAGGCCTCGAGCTGCTTGGTGAGGAAGGTCACGGCCTCCTCGAACTCCTCGCCGCCGAGGAACCGCGCGTCGGGCTTGTTGCCCCAGACCCACGGGATCGAGATGTTGAAGATCGGCACCTTCTTGCCGAAGAGCCGGTAGAGCATCTCGTCCCACTGCTGGCCGGTCGAGCAGTACGGGTACGCGCTGATGAAGAGGTCCGGCTCGGGGACGTTCTCGGCGAGCGTGCCGGCGCCCAGGGCGTCGGCGAACGACGCGCCCGACGCCTCCTTGCCGCGCTTCTGCGACAGCACGCCGCAGCCGATGTGCGTGCGCGCGTAGGAGCAGAGCTCGGCGCCGTAGCCGCGCTCCTCGGAGGCGTCCTGCGCGGGACCCTCGTTCTTGCGGGCCGCGAGCAGCGCCGACCAGGCCTCGCCGTGCACCCAGCGGATGTCCGCCGCCTGCATGATCGGGTTGATCGCGACGCCCTCGTACCAGCAGACGAGCTTGCCCTCCTCCTTGGCGTTGAAGACGTCGGTCCAGTAGTCGTTGACGAGCTTGTTGTTCAGCGCCGACGTCTGCAGGCGGTTGGCCTTCTTCAGCTCCGACGTCGGGAGGCCGGGGACCGCCTCGGCCAGGCCGGGGGTCGCCGACAGGGCGCCGGCGAGCGTGCCCGCGCCGGCGGCGCCGGCCCCGGACGGGGTGGTGTGATCGACGCGCAGGGTGCTCATGCGACGGCCTTTCCGGCGCGCTGGCGCCTGGCGATCTCGAGGAAGGTCTCGACGCGCGTGCGCATCGGCTCGAAGGTGCCCATCTCGTGCTCCGTCTCGAGCAGGAGGTGCGGCACGCCGCGGCGCTCGAACGCCTCCTTGATCTCGGGGTAGTAGTACATGTGCGGCTCGCAGAACTTCGCCATCAGGACGATCATCGCGTCGGCCCGGGCCCGCTCCATCTGGCCGAGGAGGTGCTCCTCCCAGTCGGCGTTCTGGTCCACGCGCGTGGGACAGGGGACCCGCAGGTTGCGCTCCTGGTACCAGTGCGCGAGGCCGTCCATCCCCTCGAGCTCCTCGCTGACGTCCGTCGAGATGTAGCGCTGGCCGTGGTAGAGGTCGTCGTCGACGACCACCCCGCCGCACTCCTCGATCAGGTCGAGCAGCTCGGGCTTCGGCGCCTGGCAGAAGTGGCCCGAGAGGTAGACCCGCACGCCGCCGGTGCGCGGGCCCTCGCCCGCCTCGACGTCGGCGACGAGCGTCTCCATCAGCGCGTTGTGCTCGTCCTTGTCCATCACCATCGACGACTTCACGACGTGCTGGAGCTGGCGGGCGGTGAGGTCGCAGAGGCCCTCGCGGCGCAGCTCGTAGATCCGCCGGATCAGCTGCCGGTTGTGGTTGAACGTGCGGACGGAGGCGGCGAGGTCGGCGTCGTCGATCGAACGGCCGACGAGCTCCTCCATCCCCTCCCGCGCCTGGACGAACGTCTCGCGCGCCCGCTCGAAGCTCCAGGGGTCGCTCATCGACGAGATCAGCTGGTAGAAGTGGACCTTCGCCTTCGGCAGCAGGCTGCGGACCGTGTCGGCGGCGCCCAGGACCTGGACGCAGTGGTCGCCGAACATGATCGCGTCGAGGACCCCGAACTCCTCCTTCACGGCCTGGTCGACCACGCTGCGGGTGTAGCCGCAGTAGAAGGGGTGGACCATCCCGTGACCCGCCGTGATCGGGTCCTCGCTCTCCTGGATGATCGTCGGGAGCGTGCCGGCGGCGTGCGCCAGCTCACCGGGGAAGTGCATCGGGAAGGAGCCGATGACCAGGCGCCCGGTCGCCTCCTTGTGTCGCTGTGCGTAGCCCAGCGGGTCGGAGGCGACCTGTTCGAACGCGGTGAGGGAGGGGTGCGTGTCGTCCATATCGTTCGACATCACCGTAGCCCGAGTTACCGCGAGTGTCAAACGTTACGGACGGCCGGAGGGGCGGACGGGCCGTTCAGGCGAGCAGCAGCACCGCCTTCGTCGCCGCCCCGGACTCCGCGTCGTCGCAGGCCTGGTTGATCTCGGCGAAGGGGTACGTCCGGATCAGCCGGTCGTAGGGGAAGCGGCCCTCGCGGTGCAGCGCGATCAGGCGGGGGATGAACTCCTGCGGGTCGGCGTCGCCCTCCGTCACGCCGACGATCCGGCGGCCGGACATCAGGAGCGTCGTCATGTCGACCGCCAGCTCCGTGCCGCCCGGCCCCATGCCGAGGATCGCGCAGGTCCCCAGCGGCGCCAGGCACTCGACGGCCTGCCGCGCGGCGGCGGGGACGGCGCTGGTGTCGACGGAGAAGCCCGCGCCGATCGCCGTGATCCGCTGGACCTCGGCGACCACGTCGTCGACGGCGGTCGCGTCGATCGCGTGCGTCGCGCCGAGCTCGAGCGCCTGCGCGAGCCGCTCGGGCTTCACGTCGACCGCGACGATCGTCGCGCAACCCTGGACCTTCGCGGCCATCACGGCCGCCAGCCCGACGGCCCCGACCCCGAAGACGGCGATGCTCGACCCCTCGGGCGGCTGCAGCACGTTGAGCACCGCGCCGGCCCCCGTCTGGATGCCGCAGCCCAGCGGCCCGACGATCGAGAGGTCGACGTCGTCGTCGAGCTTCACGACGTTGCGCTCCGTCGCCATCGCGTGGGTGGCGAACGACGACTGGCTGAAGAAGAAGCCGTGGACGTCGCCCTCGCCGTGCAGCGCGTTGGTGCCGTCGGGACGGCCGCCGCTGACGTTGCGGGCGGCGAGCTCGAAGCAGTACGCCGGGTGGCCGTCGGCGCAGGTCGGACAGCTGCCGCACGAGCCGAAGGTCATGACGACCCGGTCGCCGGGGACGACCGCGCTCACGCCCGCGCCGACGGACTCGACGACGCCGGCGCCCTCGTGGCCGAGCACGATGGGCAGCGGCACGGGCATCCACTGCTCGCGGATCGCGATGTCGGTGTGGCAGACGCCCACGGCGTGGACGGCGACCCGGACCTCGCCCGGGCCGGGATCGTCCAGCTCCAGCTGCTCGAGGACGAACGGCTGGCCCTGCTCGCGGGCGACGGCGGCGGTGATCTGCATAGCGGCAACCTAGATGTCACTCGACACGATCGGGAACTTTCTCCATATTGATGTCGAACGTTCTGTAGCGTCGGGCCGACCACCCACGCTCCAGGAGCCGCCCCGATGCCCGACACGACCACCCCTCTCCAGGAGCGCCACGCGCTCTACATCGGCGGCGCCTGGGCGGATCCCGCATCCGACGCCCGCATCGACGTGATCAGCGCGACGACCGAGGAGGTCGTCGCGTCGGTGCCCGAGGCCTCGGAGGCCGACGTCGACCGCGCCGTCGCCGCGGCCCGCGCGGCCCAGGACGGCGGCTGGGCGTCGAGCACGCCGGCCGAGCGCGCCGCCGTGCTGAACCGCTTCGCCGACGCCGTCGAGGCCCGAGCGGGCGCGATCACGACCGCGGTCAGCACGCAGAACGGCATGCCGATCACGCTCGCCGAGCAGTTCGAGTCCGGCTACGCGGTCGGCCTGATCCGCTACTACGCCGCGCTCGCCGGAGCCCAGGAGCTCGAGGAGCGCCGGCCCTCCCCCCTCGGGTTCGATTCCCTCGTGCGCCGCCAGCCGGTCGGCGTCGTCGCCGCGATCGTGCCGTGGAACTACCCCGTCACGCTGGCGATGACGAAGGTCGGCCCCGCGCTGGCCGCCGGCTGCTCCGTCGTCGTGAAGCCGTCGCCCGGCACCGTGCTGGACTCGTTCCTGATGGCCGACGCCGCGGCCGAGGCCGGGGTCCCCGCCGGCGTCCTGAACTGGGTCCCGGGCGGCCGCAAGCTCGGCGCGTACCTCGTGTCGCACCCCGGCGTCGACAAGGTCGCGTTCACCGGTTCGACCGCCGCCGGCAAGGCGATCGCCGTGGAGTGCGCCAAGCGCCTGCGGCCCGTGAGCCTCGAGCTCGGCGGCAAGTCCGCCGCGATCGTGCTCGACGACGCGGACCTGCCGAGCGTCGTCGAGGGCCTGCACTTCGCGTCGTTCGCCAACAACGGCCAGACGTGCGCGGCCTGCACGCGGATCCTCGCGCCGCGCAGCCGCTACGACGAGACGCTCCAGGCGCTCGAGGCGTTCGCCACCGGCCTGACCGTCGGCGACCCGCTCGACCGCGCCACCCAGGTCGGCCCGGTCGCGTCGCAGGAGCACCGCGCGCGCGTCGAGGGCTTCATCGCCCGCGGCACCGAGCGCGGCGGCCGCCTGATCGCCGGCGGCGGGCGCCCGGACGGCCTGGATCGCGGCTGGTTCGTCGAGCCGACGGTCTTCGCCGACGTCGACAACGGCGCGACGATCGCCCAGGAGGAGATCTTCGGGCCCGTCCTCGCGGTCATCCCCTACGACGACGACGCGGACGCCATCCGGATCGCCAACGACTCGCGCTATGGGCTCGGCGGCACCGTCTGGTCCAGCGACCCGGCGCGCGCGACGCAGGTCGCCCGCGGCGTGGAGACCGGCACGATCGGCGTCAACGGCTACGTCATCGACCTGAACGCCCCGTTCGGCGGCGTCAAGGACAGCGGCCTGGGCCGCGAGTTCGGCCCCGAGGCGCTCGCCGGCTACCAGCAGCTGCAGTCGATCTACCTGCCCGCGGGCGACTGAGCGGCGCGGGCCGCCTGGCGACCGACGCGACCGGGCGTCGGCGTCCGGCCCGGCCGGCCCCGACCCGGGACCGGCCGCCGGCCGCCCCGCCGACCCGGTCGGCACCCACCAATCACCACCGAGGACCATCCGACGCATGAGCACCACCCCGATCCCGCCCGCCAAGTCCTACGCCGAGTCCGGGGTGGTGATCGCCGGCGGCACGTCGGGGATCGGCCTCGCGTCGGCGCACGACTTCGCGGCGGCCGGCGTCCCGCGGATCGCCCTCCTGGCCCGGACCGAGGCGCGCGGGATCGCCGCCGCCGAGGCCGTGACCGCGGCACACCCGGGCACCGAGGTGACGTTCGTGCGGGTCGACGCGATGGACCCGGTCGACACCGAGCGGGCGATCGCCGAGGCGCACGCCGCGGTCGGAACGATCGACGTCCTCGTCAGCTCGGTGACGTCCGTGTACAAGCCCGACCTGCTGCACCGCACGGCGATCGAGGACGTCGCGGCGATCCTGAACGCGCAGGCGCTCCCGCCGCTGCACCTGACCCGCGCGGCGCTGCCGATCATGCGCGGGCAGCGCGGCGGCAGCATCATCAACATCGCCTCCGACGCCGCCAAGACCGCCACGCCGGGCGAGTCCGTCCTCGGCGCCGCGATGGCCGCGATCGTCATGTTCACGCGGACCGTCGCGATCGAGGGCAAGCGCGACGGCATCCGCGCCAACGCCGTCACCCCGTCGCTGGTGGCCGGCACGCCGACGGCGGAGATGGTGCTGAAGGACGGCTTCAGCGCGAAGCTCTTCGAGAAGGCCGCCGCCATGGCGAGCCTCGGCGTGGCGGAGCCCGAGGACCTCGCCGCCCTGATCGTCTTCCTCGGCGGCCCGGGCGCGTCGCGGCTGACCGGGCAGGCGATCAGCGTCAACGGCGGGATCTCGGCGGCGTAGGTCCGGGGACGCGGGCAGGCGTGCCGATCGGGTCGATCGGTACGCCGGTCAGGGGCGAAGGGCGCCGGCGGGCGTGTCCGCGACGCCCCGCCACGGAACGCCGTCAACCGGCGGACGGCGTCCATCGGCGCGGCTAGGGTCGGACGATGTCCCCCGCATCAGTTCGCTCCCTCGTCCTCCCGCTCGCGTTGGCAGGCCTCGCCGCGCTCCCCTGTACCGCGCTGGCGGCATCCGACCCGGACGGGAAGTACCGGGGCGCCCTGACGGCCGACAACGTGGTCGACGGCGGCCCGGTGAACTTCGACGTGGCGTCCAACGGCACGCGCATCAAGCGCTGGCGGGTGACGATGAACGTCACCTGCGCGTCCTACCCCGTCAAGGTCGAGCTCATCACCCAGACCATGCCGACGATGAAGGTCGCCAGGAACGGCACCTTCCGCAGCGTCTTCACCGGTCCGGTGCAGAAGATCGACGACGTCCGGATCGTGGTCAGCGGCCGCCTCAAGGGCCGCCGCGTCACCCAGGGCAGGATCTCCTACGACGTGGGCTTCCGCAGCGGTCGCTGCACGCGGACGGCGGCGTGGACGGCGAAGGTGCGCTGATGGTCCGAGCGATGGCCGCTACGCCGACACCCTGAGCCCCGGCTAGTCACGATACGCGGCCAGCGCGTGCTCGAGCCTGAACACTGCGGGGTCGGCCTCACGTGTGACACCGTCACACAGTTAGAAACCAGAGTTCGTCGGGCGAGAATCGGTCGGGCGATAGTCCGCCGCCGTCAGCCAACGAGAGTGCCCAGATCTGAGGGAACGCGCTGCGCAAGACTTCAACGTTGGCGCTCAACGCTGCGGTATCCATCTCGCCCACCGTCAGTACTACGAACTCGTCGGTGGTACTCAAGGCCGGTTTGGGCAGCGAATCACTGACTATGAGCAGTGGGATCTGAGCCGAGATCAGCGCAACGACCGTGGGGCCATCCAGGAGCCGCGCCCAGTCCTCGCCCGCGTCGTCATCCCAGTCAATGGTGAGTCGCGAATCCGACGCGGCAGCGAGACGACGCGTGGCCGCGTGGACGGAGTCGACCGTCCAACTCGCAGCGAGCGTTGTGGCGCGTGCCAGCGCCTCGGTGATGTCTTGGGTCATCGTCGCGGCGCTCTGCCCGGAGAGCCGTGCACGTAGCCGCTGTCTTTCCGATACACGTTGATCCAATTGGTCGGCTCTCCGGACCGGCCGAGGTCAAGTCGGTAGAAGTGGTGTAGCTCGGTGATGAGCGCGGGGCCGCCCGAAGGGCGGGCCACCGCGATGATCATCGAGACCGTGGGTCTTCTT
>NZ_JBFAPC010000054.1:0-33156 GCF_040675535.1 Patulibacter sp. NPDC049589
GATCGAGGGCCGCTTCGCGGCCCTCGATCACTCAAACGCCGCGATCTCATGATCGGGGCCGCCGATTACCGGCACACCGGTGGATTCAGGCTGAGTCGCGACCTCGACGCCGCGCGCGCGTTCGTGACGTCCGAGCTGGGCGGGCTGGCCGGCGGGGGCGCGACGGGGGAGCGGTCCCGCGAGGCGCTGCTCGCCGTCGTCGCGCCGCAGGGCGGCCTGGCCGCCGCGGCCCGGGTGCTGGGGGTCCACCGCAACACCGTTCTGCAACGGGTCCGTCGCGCGGAGGAGCTGCGCGGCCGGCCGGCCACGGAGCGCCCGGCCGAGCTGCACGCGGCCCTGCTCCTGGCCGCCGTCCTCGGGCCGGCGGCGCTCGCGAGCTGACCCGGGGTCGGGTCCCGGGTTCGGGCGCCGGCGGTCAGGGGGTCGGTCGATCGTCGGCCGCGGGGTGTCGGGGATCGACCGCGGGTCCCGGGTTCGGGCGCCGGCGGTCAGGGGGTCGGTCGATCGTCGGCCGCGGGGTGTCGGGGATCGTCCGCGGGTCCCGGGTTCGGGCGCCGGCGGTCCGGGGGTCGGTCGATCGTCGGCCGCGGGGTGTCGGGGATCGACCGCGGGTCCCGGGACCGCCCCGCGGACCCGGCGGTCGGACCGCCGATCCGTGCCCGTCGTGCGGGGCCCCTGGCCGCGCCACGCGGCACGCGGCAAGGATGTGCGATCCGCACATCGATCTGGGCGGGATGCCCGTTGCCTCCGCGGGGGAGCCGGGCGTAGGTTGTGCGCACTGTCCGCTCAGGAGTCCCCGCCGATGTCCACCACCGCCCCATCACCCGTCACCGTCCGCCGCATCCCGAACCCCGAGGAGCCGGTGCCGACGGTGGCCGTCCCGACGCTGGCCCTGCTGGTGGTCGGCCTGGTCGCCTGGCTCGCCTCGACGGTGCTCTACGTGGCTGCCGACCTGGCGTGGTGGATCACGGTGCCGGTCAACGCCGTCGCCGGCTACCTGCTGTTCACGGTGGCGCACGACGCCGCGCACCGCTCGGCGTCCAACCGCAAGGGGCTCAACAACGCGATGGGCCGCGCCGCGGCGCCGTTCTTCGCGCTGCACGCGGCCTTCCCGGTCTGGCGCTTCATCCACATGCAGCACCACCGCTTCACGAACCACGACGACGGCGACGACCCCGACCACTACACGATGCGCGGGCCCGTCTGGCAGCGTCCGTTCCGCTGGGTCACGATCGATTACCACTACGTCCTCTTCTACCTGCGGCACGTCCGCTCGCGACCGCGCGCCGAGCAGGTCGAGGGCGTCGCGTTCCTGCTCCTCGGCGTCGTCGTCCCGATCGCGCTGATCGCCACCGGCAACTGGGTCGTCTGGCTCGTCGTCCTCTTCGCTCCGTCGCGCCTGGCGATCATCTGGCTCGCCTACGCCTTCGACTACCTCCCGCACCACGGGCTGCACCACAAGCCCAAGGAGGACAAGATGAAGACGACCCGCAACCGGATCGGCGGCGAGCGCTGGGTCTCCCCGCTGATGCTGTACCAGAACTACCACCTGGTCCATCACCTGCACCCGACGGTCCCGTTCTACAAGTACGTGCTCGTCTGGCGCCGCAACGAGGGCCGCTACCTCGACGGCGACCCGGCCCTCTCGACGCTCCGCGGCCGCGAGATCACGCCCGACGAGTACCGCCGGATGCGCGAGCTCGTCGACGACCACTAGGGGTCGCCGACGAAGCCCGTCCCGCCGGCGGGACGCGCGCTCAGGCGGTGAGCAGCGCCTTCGTGTCGCCGAGCGTGAAGCCGGCGAGGACGTCCGTGTGGGTCTCGATGATCGATGCCGCCTTGCCGAGCGTCGCGACGATCTTGCCGGAGTCGGGGGCCTCCACGACCGCGACGTGCTCGTAGTGGCCGAGCGTCAGCCACTGGTCGACGACGGTGATGCCGTCCTCGGCGAGGGCGCCGGCGAACGCCTCGAGGCGCCCGGGCAGGTTCGCGGCGTCCTTGCGGGTGTCGCCCTCGAAGCGGCTGAGGAGGATGAAGTTGGGCATGGGTCGTTCTCTCTTCTGCTCGGTGTCCGTCGCCCCCGGACGGCGGCGACGTGGTCGCCGCACCAGGCGAGTGCGGGGTGCGACGACCGCGAGCAACGTAGACGGCGTATGTGGCGGGGCGCACCGGCCGAACGACCGAACGGGACCATCCCGGAGGGGGGTGTGCGGGCGAACGCCGGGTGCGAAGGTCGGGCGATGGTGGCCTCGGCGACGAACCGTTCACGCCCCGAGCCCGGCGATCCGTCGCGTGCGGCGATCCGGGCCCGGCTGCGCCGGGCGGGGCCGGCCGCGGCCGCCGACCTCCGCGAGCTGATCGCCGTGGACGACGCGCGGCGACGCCGCGACGAGGAGACCCGCACGGCGGAGATGGAGGGTCTCGTCCGGATCCACGAGGCCATGGAGCGGCTGCGCGTGTGCGGGTCCTCCGCGGAGCTGGTCGCCGCGGCGCCCGCGGCCCTGGCGACGGCCTGCGGGTTCTCCCGGGTGATGGTGTCGCAGGTCCGCGGGTCGATCTGGGACCCGAAGGCGATCGAGATCCGCGACGACTGCGATCCGCGCGCGGAGCGCTTCCGGGCCTACGTCCGGTCCGCCGAGATCCCGCTCGCCCACCTGCTGCTGGAGGCCGACCTCGTCCGGCGCCGGGTCCCGGTCCTGGTCCGCGACCCGGCGTCGGATCCCCGGACGCACCTGGCGATCGTGGAGCAGTCGCGGTCGACGTCGTTCGTCGCCGCCCCGGTCATGCCGACCGGGCGCGTGATCGGGTTCCTGCACGCCGACCGCTACGGGCAGGAGCGCGAGTGCGACGACCGCGACCGTGAAGCGCTCTGGGTCTTCGCCGAGCACCTCGGCCTCGTCTACGAGCGCACGGTCCTGGTCGAGCGGCTCGACGCGCGTCGGGCCCGGATGCACGAGGCCCTGGCGGCGGCCGGTCTCGCGATCGACGAGCTGTGCTCGGAGGAGCTCTCGCTGCTCCGCCGGAGTGGCCCCCCGGCGGCCCGGCGCGAACCCGGCCGGCCGGATCCGCTCGCCGCGTTGCTCAGCCCGCGCGAACGCGAGATCCTCGACCTGCTCGTGACCGGCGCCTCCAACGCGGCGATCGCGCGCCGGCTCGTCATCGCCGAGACGACCGTCAAGTCGCACGTCCGGCGGATCCTCCGGAAGCTGCACGCGCGGACGCGGGTCGAGGCCGTGGCCCGGTACGTCCGGATCGTCGGCCGGTCGTGACCACCGATACGACGGACGGGGACCTGGTCCCGCGGATCCGCGAGCGTGCGCGGCGCCTGCTGGGGCCGGATGCTCCGGGCGGGGAGGAGCTCGGCGCGATCGTCGCGGCGTGCCTGGAGCGCATCGAGGGCGGCGTGCCCGACTCCGAGCGGCTGGTCGCGCTGGCCGTCGAGGCCCAGGACGCGCTGCACGCCACGCACCTGCGGATCTACGCCCGCCGGGTCCATCTCCAGGGGCAGGTGCAGGCCGCGCTGGGACGCCTGCGGGACGCGACGACGACCGACCGACTCCTGGACGAGGCGTGCGCCGCGGCGGCGCGCAGCTGTGGGCTCCGCCGCGTGCTGCTCAGCCGCATCGACGGCGACGCCTGGATCCCCTGGAAGGTGCACCTCGACGGGACCATGAGCAGTCCGATGCAGGTGCTCGTCGCCGACGGCGGGACGCGGATCCCGCTCGCCGACTGCCCGGCCGAGCAGGCCGTGCTCGACGACCGCCGGCCGTTGGTGGCGCAGCCGGCCCGGACCGCGTGGCTCGCGGAGCTGGACATCGTCCGCCCCTACGTCGTGGTCCCGATCGCCCCCGCCGGGCGGGTCGTGGGGTTCCTCCACGCGGACCACCACCCGGAGGAGACGGAGGTGGACGGCATCGACCGCGCCGTGCTGTGGACGTTCGCCGAGGGATTCGGGCGCGCGTTCGAGCGCCTCGAGATCCTGCACCGCCTGCACGGCCAGCGGGAGCACGCCCAGGCAGCCCTGTCGGTGATCGACGCGATCGCCGCGTCGGTCGATCGGCACGACCTCGAGTTCGCCGGGGACCCCGTGCTCCCGGCGGCCCTGGCCGGCGACGCCCCGCGCGACCCGCTGTTGAGCCCCCCGGAGCGCCCGGAGTTCGAGCGGCGCCTGACGCCCCGCGAGCGCGACGTGTTCCTGCTGATGGTGCGGGGGCTGGGCACCGCGACGATCGCCGACCGGCTCGTGATCCGGCCCGGCACGGTGAAGGACCACATCAAGTCCATTCTCCGGAAGATCGGAGCGTCCAACCGGGCCGAGGCGATCGGCATGACCTACGGGTACGACTTCGACCGGCCCTGATCCGCGGCTACATCATCCGCTCGCCGCTGCGGACCATCTGGATCTGGGGGACGCAGGCGGCGGGGGAGAGGCGCAGGAGGAAGTGCACGGACTCGGCGACGTCTCCGGCGGTGAGCACCGCGGCGAGCAGGTCGGTCATCGGCGTGGGCGCCTCGTCGGCGCACATTGCTTCTCGAGGCAACGGAAACCGACAGGACATGAACGGCGCGCGGCCGGGGAAGGGCGCGTGTCACCGACCCCGCGCGAGGGGTCGCCGGTCGTCTTCGTCCTCGGCGCCGGGATCCCGTGGGCGAGGCTCTCGCCGGTCCAGGGCTACGGGTCGGGCATGGCCTGCCGGCGCCGGCGCGAGGCCTGGCGGTGGCCCCGGATCGAGGGGCCGTCGATCGCGTAGGCGCGGACGGTCGAGAAACCGCCGCCGATGATGACCTCGGCCAGTCGCTCCAGGGGCGGCAGCGCGTCCTCGCCGCCGGCCTCCTCGTAGCCCGGGCGCAGGAAGACCGCGAGCGTCAGCGGCACCTCGTGCGTCAGCGCCCGCCCGACGGGGCCGGCGTCCGCGGCCACCACGGCCAGCCGGTGGACGAGGACCGGGGTCGAGGCGAGGAATCCGTCCGGGCGCTGGACGAACGGCACGCCTCCCATGCGACGACCCTCCCCGGCGGTAGTGATGTCCGGTCGGTTTCTGGACGGTGGCCCGGCGGCAGGTCGTCGGGTCAGACCCGGGAGAGCAGGCGCTCGGCGGTGCGCCGTGCGTCCTCGGGCCCCAGGCGCATGGTCAGCGCGGGGTACAGGAGGTCCGGCAGCAACTGCCGCAGGTCGACCGGCACGGGGTCGACGAGGCGCCGGTAGATGACGTCGGCGAGCCCGCCGGCGAGCATCTGCGCGGTCATCCGGTCGACGTCGGTGACGTCCCCGTCGGCGTCCGGCTGGTAGAGCACGCCGAAGTGGCCCATGGCGGTGTTGCGGACCCGGGCGGCGCGGGGGCCGGCGGTCAGCGACTCGACGAAGCAGATGCGAGCGACGAGGCGGTCGTCCTGGAGCGTCGCCAGCACCGTGGCGAGCGCGGCGCCGAGGCGGTCGGGCCACTCACCGGGCCCGTCGAAGGCGGAGCGGGCGACGGCGAGCAGGTCGGCGAAGAGGTCGTCGAAGGCGGCGATGAAGCACGCCTCCTTGTCCTCGAAGTGCTCGTAGAACGTCTTGCGCGAGACCCGCGCGCGACCGGTGACGTCGGTCAGCGTGGCCTCGACGTAGCCGTCGGCGTCGATCGCGGCGATCATCGCGTCGAGGATCCGGGAGCGCTGGGAGGTCTCGACCTCCTCGCGGCTCAGGCCGTGCCGACCGCGCGGCAGGGGGGCCGCCGCGGCCTCGCCGGCGGGCGAGTCGTCGGGGCCGGCACCGGGGATCACGCTGGGAACGCTACAGACTCTCGGTTTTTGTTATGGACGCGGCGGGGCCGATGATGCCCCGACCGGCGGGGGTGGTCCGTCCGACGGTGGGGCGGTCTGCCGCGGGCCGGGCTCGCAATGGGGGCCGGGGGTGCGGTGTCCCGGCGCCACGGACGGGCCGCCGGTCGGCGGGGCGACCGGTCAGAGCGCGCGCCCGGTGAGCGCCTCGACCTCGCGTAGCGCGCGCGTCGGCCCGATGTGGGGGCTCAGGGCGACGTAGGCGATGTCGGGCAGCAGGTGGGGCAGGCGGGCCGCCCGGCCCTCGGCGACCTCGCGGAAGATCATCTCGCTGATCCCGCCGAGGACGACGGGCCCGGCGGGGCCCGCGGGCACGGGGTCCGCGGACGGCAGGCCGAGCGTCGCCCGCTCCTCGGTGCCGGGCTCGTAGAGGTCGTGGAGCTCGACGAGGTTGTCGTTGCGCAGCGCGCGGGCTCGCGCGCCGGCGGCGTAGACCTCGACGAGGCAGATCCGCGCGCCCCCGGGGTCGGCGGCGAGCGATTCGAGGAGGGCGGAGAGGGCGGCGACGATCCGCACGGGCCAGGTGCCCGGCCGCGCGTAGGCGCGCAGCGCGGGGGAGTAGAGCCGCTCGCGCACCGACCGGTAGACGGTGAGGAAGCACTCCTCCTTGTCCTCGAAGTGCACGTAGAGCGTCTTGCGCGACACGCCGGCGAGCGCCGTGATCCGCGTCAGGCTCGCGCCGGCGTAGCCGTCCTCCTCGAGCGCGACCCGCATCCCCTCGAGGATCCGCGAGCGCTGCGACGCGGCGACCTCCGCCTCGCTCAGCCCGTGCCGACCACCCGTGAGGCGCCCGCGGGCGCCGGGCGCGGAGCCCTTCGGGTCGTCGTGGTCGTGCGGCACGGCGAGGACGATAGTGCGCCGCCAGTGCGCCGGTGGACGTTCGCCCGACGGGGGCGTGCCGGTGCTGGGCGAGACGCTCGAGGGCGGGATCTTCGTCCGGCCCAGCAAGCCGGGGAACCTGTTCCGCATCGCGCTCGTCGCGTCCGGGGCCGGCGTGAACGTGAAGACCCCCGGCGAGATCTATCCCGATCCGGTGACCGGGCAGATCACGGCGAAGGTCGAGAACACGCCACAGGTGCCGTTCGCGGAGCTGCGGACGCACTTCTACGGTGGGTCGCGCGGGGTGCTGTCGATGCCGCGCGCGTGCGGGACGCACACCGCGTCGGCGACGTTCACGCCGTGGAGCGGTGGGCCGGACAAGGCCGGCAGCTCGGCGTTCGCGCTGGACCAGGACTGCGCGTTCGGCGGGTTCGCGCCGTCGGTCGCCGCGGGTACGCGCAGCGCGACGGCGGGCGCGTCCAGCCCGTTCACGTTCTGCAGGACCAGGGACGACAGCGACGAGATGCTCGGCGGCGTGAAGATCCAGCTGCCGCCCGGGCTGCTGGCGAAGACGCAGGGCATCCCGCTCTGCACCGACGCGCAGGTCGCGGTGAGGGTGGCGCGGGCGTTCTGCGGCGGTCGTTCGGCCATCGGTGCGTGCCCCGGGCCCGCGCGGCCCGTCCGCAGGTCCCGCGGCGCGGGCGGTCGGGGTGTCCCGTCCGCCCGTGAGCCGGTCGCCTAGATGATCGCCGAGGAGCCGCCGTCGACCACGAGGTGCGCGCCGGAGACCCAGCGCGCCTCGTCCGACAGGAGGTACAGCGCCGCGTAGGCGATGTCCTCGGGCTCGCCCGGCTTGCGGGTCGCGGTCGAGTTGATGACCGGGCCCAGCGGGTTGTCGGGTCCCGACGCCAGGATCTCCTGGACCGGCGGCGAGTTGATCACGCCCGGGCTGACGACGTTGACCCGGATGCCGACGGCGGAGCCCTCGGCGGCGAGCTGGCGGGTGATGCCGACGACGCCGCCCTTCGACGCGGCGTGCGCGGCCTGGGGCAGGTCCCGCAGGCCGGCGATCGCCGCGATCGAGGCGACGTTCAGGATGGCGCCGCCGCCGCGCTCGACGAGGCGGGGCCAGGCCTGCTGGGTCGAGTGCCAGACGACGTCGAGCTCGTTGTGGATCGTGAAGAGGTAGTCCTCGTCCGTCATCTCGGCGAACGGCGCGTATCGCGGCAGGCTCGCGTTGTTGTAGAGCAGGTCGACGCCGCCGTGGGCCTCGACCGCCGCGTCGACCCACGCCTTGGCGCCGGCCCCGCTCGACAGGTCGACCGGCGCGACGGACGTCATCGTCAAGCCGTCCTCGACCACGAGTCGCACGGTCTCGGCCTGCGACTCCTCGTTGATGTCGCAGCCGACCACGTGGGCGCCCTCGCGGGCGAAGATCCTCGCGGCGGCCCGTCCCTGGCCCCCGCCGGTGCCCGAGATCAGCGCCACCTTGCCGGCGAGCCGGCCCGAATTCGTCGTCATCGTCTTCCTCGATGTGTGGGCCGCGCTTGACGCGCGCCCGGGTTGCCGCGAGGCTCCTCGCGACGCGGGAGGCCCCGTCGCGTCACCGCCCCGGGGGAGACCCCGCCGCGGTGCACCCTCTCGCCCCGGCTGCGCGGCCACCGACCGGTGGTCGCGCGGGCGCCACGTGGCCCGGGCTCGCGCTCCCGGACCGCTCGGCACCCCCGCCGAAAACGATTCCCCTCTGCTCCGTAATCTATGACTACAATAGCACCAGATGCACCCGAGGGGGTGCGAAATCGATCTGGTCGAGGCCCCGGCCGGCGGCGCGCGAAGCACGCGCGCACCGGCTCCGGAGCCTCGAGAACGCGGTCTGGGGAGACACGAGATGGGAACTGCGGACAACCACTACGACGTCGTCGTCGTCGGGTACGGGCTGGCCGGCGAGGCGGCGGCGTCGCTGCTGGCGCGCCTCGGCCACAAGGTCGTCGTCTTCGAGCGCTGGCCGTCGCTGTACGGCCTGCCGCGGACGATCAGCACCGACGGCGAGGGCTCGCGGATCATCGACAAGGCCGGCGACGTCGAGCACGCGCTCGAGGGCTCGTCGAAGATCCGCAGCTACGAGATCGTCGACGCCGACCACAACCGGATCGTCGGGCGGACCTGGGACGACGAGAACGTCTGCGGCTTCTACAACCGCACGTCCTTCTACCAGCCCAACGTCGAGGAGGCGATGGATCGCGGCGCCCGCACGCACGGGGCCGAGATCAACCAGGGCTGGGAGGTCACCTCGATCGTCCAGGACGACGACGGCGTGACGGTGGAGGTCGTCGAGCACGAGGGCGTCGGCGAGGCGCCGATCGTCGATCCGCAGCGCCGGACCGTGACGGCGAGCTACGTCATCGGCGCCGACGGGGCGCGCAGCTCGGTGCGGGCCGGCGTGCCGACCGACTGGACGTACTACGACTACCGCGACGCGTGGCTCAGCGTCGACGTCCGCCGCAAGCACGCGCTCGAGCGGTTCGACCCGTCGGCGTCGCTGCAGATCATCTCGCCCGAGCGCGTGGTCGCCTCGATCCCGATCGGCCAGGAGCGGATCCGCTTCGAGTTCCTGCTCGGCGGCGAGCCCGAGGAGCACCAGGACCTGACCGAGGAGGCCGGTTATCGGTTCCTCGAGGAGGCGTTCGGCGTCACGCGCGCCGACGTCGAGATCTACCGCCAGGTGGTCTACCCGTTCGAGGGTCGCATGGCGCAGCAGTGGCGCCACGGCCGGATCTTCCTGGCCGGGGACGCCGCCCACCTGATGCCGCCGTTCGTCGGGATGGGCGCGGTCTCGGCCTTCCGCGACGCGATCAACCTCGCCTGGAAGCTCGACCTCGTGATCCGCGGCATCTCGGGCGACGGGCTGCTCGACACCTACCAGCAGGAGCGCTGGCCGCACGTCGAGTCCTACATCCAGCTCGGCGTGGCGATCGGCAAGATGTGCGCGATCACCGACCCCGCGGCGGCGGAGGCGCGCAACGAGGCGATGCGCGACGGCGGCTCGGAGCAGCCGCCGGACCCGGAGTACGACCTCGGCGTGCTGCAGATGGAGGACGGCGTCGTGGCCCGCCCGGCCGGCCTGCGCGAGCCGCAGGGCGTCGTCCGCCGCGGGGCCGAGGAGGGGCGCTTCGACGACGTCGTCGGGCCCTGGGGCTTCTCCCTCGTCGTCCGCGACGCCGACGCGACGGCGCTGCTGTCCGACGAGCAGCGGGCGTTCCTCGGGACGATCGGCTGCAAGATCGTCGAGCTCTCGCGCGACGCCGGGTCCAAGGCGTGGATCGAGCAGGACGACGACTACGAGAAGTACTTCTCCGAGCACGGGATCATCGGCTACCTGTCGCGCCCGGACTTCCGACTCTTCGCCGGCATCCGCGCGCTCGACGACCTGCCCGGGATCGTCGACGACCTGCGCGAGCAGCTGGCGCTGACGCCGGTGGCCTCGGCCGCCTGAGGAACCGCCCCGCACGGGGCGGGGCCCACGCCGTCTCTCCCAGCGCCCCGCCGGCCTCCGCCGGCGGGGCGTTCGTCGTTGCGGAGGGGTCCTCCGGAGAAAAATCACACATCACTGATGTTCGTCATTACTATGCGCATGGATACGAACCCACGGGGATCCGATGACGACGCAACAGCAGCAGGACATCCCGCAGCGCGTGCTGCACGACCTGATCGCGAAGGACGAGATCAACGACGCGCTCGTGCGCTACTGCCGCGGCGTCGACCGCCGCGACGCGGCGCTCGTGCGCTCCGCGTACCACGAGGGCGCGCCCGACGACCACGGCTTCACCGTCGTCGACTCCGGCTGGGGGCTCGCCGAGCTCTGCGACCGCGACAACCCGAACGGGTTCCCGGCCGAGTGGTCGTCCACCTCGCACGTGCTGTCCAACGTCCTGATCCGCGTCGACGGCGACCGCGCGTCGAGCGAGAGCACCTTCGTCGCCACGATGCGGATGGAGCACGAGGGGACGCGCTGGAACCTCGTCTCCAGCGGCCGCTACGTCGACGAGTGGGAGCGTCGCGACGGCGGGCCGTTCCGGATCTCGTCGCGCATCGTCGTCACGGACGAGACGCGCACCGACGAGGTCCCGCGCGAGTGGCCCGGGCCGGACAGCTCGGTGCCGAAGGTCGTGCCCGGGGCCGAGGGCTTCCCCGTGCCGCCGAACGTGCCCTTCGGCTCGGCCACGGAGGCCGATCCCAGCTACCGCACCTCGATCCCGCTCGTCTGAGGACGACGGCGCGAAGGAGCCCGGCATGAGCGCAGGAGCAGACCTCGACGTCCTCTGGGAGCCCCTGCGGCTCGGGGGGATCGAGGTCCCCAACCGGATCTTCGTCTCGGCGCACCTGATGGCGCTGAACGACGAGGAGATCGTCGGGGACCGCTTCATCGAGTACTACGAGGAGCGCGCCCGCGGCGGCGTCGGGCTCCTGGTCACCGGCGCGGAGGGCGTCACGCGCAGCGGCTGGAAGGCCCCGCACTTCCAGGCTTGGCGCGAGGACGCCCAGCCGCGCTACCGCAAGCTCGCGGCGGCCGTCCACGCGCACGGCACGAAGATCTTCACGCAGCTCTGGCACGCCGGCCTGCAGAGCACCGGCATCGCCGACCTCGACTTCCAGTCGCCGACGCTCGGGCCGTCCGCCGTGCAGTCCCCGGCCGTCGGGCGCATCGCCAAGGCGATGGAGCGCGAGGACATCCAGGACGTGATCGAGGGCTTCGCCCGCAGCGCCGAGCTCGCCCAGCGCGCCGGCATCGACGGCGTCGAGGTCTCCGGCGCCCACGGCTACCTGCTGAACAGCTTCCTCTCCCGCGCCAACAACCGGCGCACCGACGAGTACGGTGGCAGCGTCGAGAACCGCTGCCGCGCGGCCGTCGAGATCGCGACGGAGATCCGTCGCCGCTGCGGTCGCGACTTCCCCGTCGGGATGCGCCTGATCTTCGACGAGTTCGTGGGGCCCGGCGGCTTCGAGCCCGACGACTCCGCGGCGATCCTCGCCGAGCTCCACGGCCACGGACTGTTCGACTACTTCGGCATCAGCGGCGGCACGTACCACTCGCTGTGGGCGTCGATCCTGCCGATGACGGCGCCGAACCCGCAGCCGTACCTCGAGCACGGGGCGCGGGCGCGCGAGGTCGTGCGCCGTGAGGTGCCGATCGCCGTGGCCAGCGGGCTGCGGACGGTCGAGCTCGCCGCGCAGGCGCTCCGCGACGGCAAGGGCGACCTCGTCGCGATGACCCGCGCGCACCTCGCCGACCCGCAGCTCGTCGCGAAGGCGCGCGCGGGCCGCACGACCGAGATCCGGCGCTGCGTCGGCGCGAACCAGGGCTGCGTCATGCGCCAGGCCAACGGGACGATGTCGACCTGCACGGTCAACCCGGCGGTCGGTCGGGAGCGGCGTTTCGGCACGCAGCAGGTGCGGCCCGCGGCGGAGTCCCGCCGGCTGCTGATCGTCGGCGGCGGGCCCGGCGGGCTGAAGGCGGCGGAGGTCGCCGCGGAGCACGGCCACCACGTGACGCTCGTCGAGGCCGGAGACACGCTCGGCGGCAACCTCCGCCACGCGCAGCTCGTGCCCGGCCGCGCCCGCTGGGCCGAGGTCGTCGAGGACCTCGAGCGGTCGGTGCGCCGCCTCGGCGTCGAGGTTCGCCTCGGCACGACGCTCAGCGCCGACGACCTCGCCGCGGCGGACGCGGACCTCGTCGTCCTCGCCACGGGCGCGACGTACGACCGCTCCGGCTTCTCGGTGCTGCGGCCCGACCGGCAGACGGTCGACGGGTTCGCGGACGCGACGGTGCTCGACCCGATCCAGGCGCTCAGGGATCCCGGCCTCGCCGGCGACGACGTGATCGTGCTGGACGACTTCAACGACCAGACCGGGATCGGCGTCGCGCTGTCCCTGGCGCAGGCGGGCAAGAAGGTCCACATCGTCACGATGTCGCCGTTCGTCGGATCGACCGCGGCGTCGACGCTCGAGGTCCCCGGCGTCGCGTACCCGATCCTGCGGCAGGCCGGCGTCGAGTTCCGCGCCAACGCGTCGCTGCAGGCGATCGGCGGCGGCGAGGCGCAGATCCTCGACGTCTACGCCGGCACGATCGAGGTCGTCCCGGCCTCGTCGGTCGTCGTGAACATGCTGCGGATCCCGGTCGACGGGCTGTACCTGGACGCGCGGGCCCGCGGCCTGCCCGTGGTGCGGATCGGTGACTGCCTCGCGCCGCGCTACGTCGACGAGGCGATCTACGAGGCGACCGAGCTCGGCTTCGACGTCGAGCGGGAGATCGCGCGGGAGGCCGAGCGCGAGCGGCGGCGGCGTGGAGCCATCGCGGCCTGAGGGTCGCGCGGGGCGCGCCGGTCGCGTGCTCCCGTCACCGCAGGACCGCGGGCGGTGCAGGCCGCCCGCGGGGAACTGACCGCGGGCGGCGCGCACGTCGCCCGCACCACGCAGGACGGCGGGCGGCGCACGCCGCTCGCACCGCCCCGGGCGGGAGACCTGGGGCGCACCCGACAGAACCATCGAAGGACCGGCGGCGCTCGGGCGCCGACCGGCGGAGGAGCAGGCGCATGAGCACGACGACGACGGCGTTCCAGGACGCGATCGATGCGGTGAGGGACTTCCCCACCGGGCTGATCATCGACGGCGAGCAGGTGGACTCGACGACCTCGGGCGCGACGCTCGAGAACATCAACCCCGCCACGGAGGAGGTCCTCGCGACGGTCTCCGTCGCCGGGCCCGAGGACGTCGACCGCGCCGTGGGAGCCGCGCGCGCGGCCTTCGAGACGACGTGGCGGGCGGTCCCGGGGCGCGAACGGGGGAGGCTGCTGTTCCGGCTGGCCGAGCTCGTCGAGCGCGACGCGGCACGCTTCCACGCGATCAAGCTGCTGGAGAACGGCACCCCCGCCGGCGGCCCCGACGTGCCGATGTCGATCGAGGTCTTCCGCTACTTCGGGGGCTGGGCCGACAAGATCCACGGGACCGTCATCCCGACGCCGGGAGCGATCGACCCGGCCGCTGCGGAGGGCTCGCGCCCCGCGCTCCGGCCCACGCACGCCTACGCGACCCGCGAGCCCGTCGGCGTCGTCGCCGCGATCATCTCGTGGAACGCGCCGCTCCTGACGACGGCGATCAAGCTCGCGCCCGCCCTGGCCGCCGGCTGCACCGTCGTCGTCAAGACGTCCGAGCGGTCGATGCAGGCCGTGCTGCACCTCGTCGCGCTGATCCAGGAGGCCGGGTTCCCGCCCGGCGTCGTCAACGTGCTCAACGGCGCGGGCGACGTCGGCAAGCTGCTCGGCGAGCACCCCGGCGTCGACCACGTCTCCTTCACGGGGAGCCCCGAGAACGGGCGGCTCGTCGCGCAGGGCGCCGCGAAGACGCTCAAGCGCGTCACGCTCGAGCTCGGCGGCAAGAACCCGCAGCTGATCTTCGCCGACGCGGACCTGGACCAGGCGTGCGCGGGCGCCGCGCTGGCGGTGCTGGCCAACCAGGGGCAGGTCTGCCTCTCGGGCTCGCGGATCCTCGTCCACGAGCGGGTCTACGACGAGGTCGTCGACCGCATCGCGCGCGTCGCGCAGAGCGTCGTCGTCGGCGACCCGTTCGCGCCGGAGACCCAGATGGGCGCGCTGATCAGCGCGGACCACATGGAGCGGGTCCTCGGGTACGTCGAGGCCGGCCGCACCGACGGGGCGCGCCTGATCGCCGGAGGCGCCCGCGTCGACCGGCCCGGGTACTTCGTGCAGCCGACGTTCTTCGCCGACGCGCACAACGACATGCGGATCGCGCGCGAGGAGATCTTCGGGCCGGTCGGGACGATCATCCCGTTCGCCACCGACGACGAGGCGATCGCGATCGCCAACGACACCCCGTTCGGGCTCGGCGCGACGGTCTGGACGTCCGACCTGTCGCGCGCGTTCCGGACGGCCGACGCGATCCGCGCGGGCGCCGTGTCGGTGAACGCCTGGAGCCCCCTGGACGCCGCCGTCCCGCACGGCGGCTTCAAGCAGAGCGGACTCGGCCGCGAGAGCGGCTGGGCCGCGATCGCCGACCTCACCGAGGAGAAGGTGGTGACGGTCGTCTACTGACCGTCGCCTCCGACCCGGACCACCGCGCCACCCCCGGCGCCCACGAAGGAGCAGCAGATGACGAACTTCAAGGACCACCGCGACCTCGCAGACCGACCGGCGCCCGAGGCCGCCACCGCCGACGGCGCCGCGCAGGCCGACGTGCTCGTGATCGGCACCGGCGCCGCCGGCCACACCGCGGCCGTGATGGCCGCGCGGGCCGGCGCGAGCGTGCTGATGCTCGAGGTCGCCGACCGGATCGGCGGCACCACCTGGCGCTCGTCGGGCGGCTACTGGATCCCGAACAACCGCACGCAGCGCGAGCGCGGCGTGACGATGGAGCGCGACCGCGCGCTGAAGCACATGGCGTCGCTGTCGTTCCCCCAGCTGTTCGACGAGGACGCCGAGCGGCTCGGCCTGCCGGAGCGCGAGTACGAGCTGATCGCGATGTACCTCGACCTGGCGCCGAAGATCATCGACGAGCTCGACGACGAGGGCATCCTCGGCTCGACGCAGATGGACTACCCGGAGCGCACCGACGGGATGCCGCCGTACTTCGAGACGCCCTGGGACGCGACCGCCGGGTCGGTGCTCGGGCCGCGGGTCGACGAGTTCGGCGACGTCAAGGCGTCCAACCCGTCGGCGGAGACGATGCGCAAGCTCGGCGGCCGGCAGGGCGACGGCGCCGACCTCATCCGCTCGCTGTCGGCGAGCGCCACGCGGCTGGGCGTCGAGGTCCTGCTCGAGCACCGCGTCGACGGGCTCGTGCGCGACGACGACGGCGCCGTGATCGGCGTGACCGCGTCCACCCCGTCGGGACCGGTGACGGTCCACGCCCGGCGCGGCGTGGTCTTCGCGACCGGCGGTTTCAGCCACAACCCGGAGCTCGCCGAGCGCTACCTGCCCGGCCCGATCGTCGGCTCCTGCTCGGCCGGCACCGCGCGCGGCGACTTCATCCCGATCGCGCTGGAGGCTGGCGCCGAGCTCGGCAACACCGACGAGGCGTGGTGGACGGAGCTGCCGATCGAGCTGGCCAAGTCGATGGGCGAGTCGCCGGAGCTGATGTCGTTCCTGCACGGCGCGAGCTCCGTGCTCGTCAACGCCTCGGGCGAGCGGGTCGTCAACGAGAAGCTCATGTACAACGAGCGCGGCAAGGTGCACTTCCAGCGGGCCGAGGACGGCTCGCTGCCCAACCGCCTGCTGTTCTTCGTCTACGACGACTACGTCGCCCAGGGCGCGATCGACTGGCCCGCGCGCTGGCCCGTCCCCGCCGCCGGCGAGCAGGCGGACTACGTGATCACCGGGCGGACGCTGGAGGACCTGCAGGAGAAGATCGCGGAGCGGCTGACGACGCTCGAGGGCATCGAGCCGTTCGCGCTGCAGCCGGAGTTCGCGGACGGCCTGGCCGCCACGATCGAGCGCTTCAACGGGTTCGCCGAGCGGGGCATCGACGAGGACTTCGGTCGCGGCAACACGTCCAACCAGCAGTACGACCTGCCGCTCCGGCCGGGACTGAAGAACCGCAGCCTGGCGCCCTGGCGGTCCGAGGGGCCGTACCACGCGATGATCGTCGGGGCGGCGACGCTCGACACCAAGGGCGGCCCGAAGATCGACGGCAAGGGTCGCGTCCTGCAGCCCGGCGGCGAGCCGATCCCCGGCCTCTTCGGCGCCGGCAACTGCATCGCGTCCCCGGCCGCTGCGGCGTACTGGGGCGGCGGCTCCACGATCGGCCCGGCGATCGTCTTCGGCTACGTCGCGGGAAGCAGCGTGGCGGCCGAGCCCGCCCGCGCGATCCCGTCGGCCACCGTCGTCTGAGCGCCGGGGCGCGGGTCCGGGGCCGCCGGGAGGGCGGCCGTCCGGGCCTCGGCGCGTCGGAGATCGCCCGGGTCCCGCCCTCCGCCCGGATCAGTCCGTCCGAACGGGCTGAAAAGTATTTATCACCATAGTAATCATCATACGTATGCTATCGCCGCGAGTCCGGTGATCAGCCGGTCCTAACGAGGAGAGAGAACCCCATGAGGCATTCACAGCGAGGTGCGTTGGCAGTCCTCTGCGCTTCGGTCCTGGCGCTCGGCGCCTGCGGCAGCGACGACGAAAAGACGACGAGCTCGGCGGCGAGCAGCGGCGACGCGACGAGCACGGAGACCGCGGCGACGTCGTCGTCCGGCGCCGCGTCCCAGGCGACCGTCGACGTGACGTCGAAGTTCATCGGCGGCACGCCCGGCAAGGCCGACGCGTCGAAGTCGCCGGTGGTCATCGGCGTCGTCAACCAGGAGGGCGCGACGCCGTCCTTCCCGGAGTACCTGAAGATCGCCGAGGCGACGGCGAAGCTCATCAACGGCCAGCTCGGAGGCATCGGCGGGCACCCCGTCAAGATCGAGCCGTGCATCGTCCAGTCCGAGGAGGACGGCCAGCGCTGCGCGGCCGACTTCGTCGCGAAGAAGGTCGACGTCGCGGTCCTGACGCTGCTCGTCCTGGGCAACCAGTCCTTCTACAAGACGGTCGGCGGCAAGTTCCCGGTGCTGAACTCGGTCGCGGCCACCGGTCCCGACACGACCTCGCCACACGTCTACAACCTCGACGGCGGGTCGGGTGCGGTGCTCAACGGCGTGGCCGTCCGCGCCACGGCCGACGGCGCCAAGAAGATCGCCATCCTGACGCCGGACAACGACGCCGGCCGCAACACCGGCGGCACGATCCTGGAGCCCGCGCTGAAGAAGCTCGGCGCCACGGGCAAGACGGCGTACTTCCCCGAGGCCGCGACGGGTCCCGAGATGGTCCAGGCGCTGCAGGCGGCGGGCGCCAAGGACGCCGACCGCATCGTCATCCAGCCGTCCTCCGGTGCGCAGTGCGACGCGATCTTCGCGGGCATGCAGCAGCTGGGGATCCAGAAGCCGGTGATCACCAACCCGATCTGCACCTCGGGCAACATCCTGAAGTCCTCGCCCGACAAGCTCGACGGGCTGGAGCTCGTGACCTTCACGGGCGACACGCGCGTGAAGAGCGACACCGAGGCCCAGGCGTTCAAGGACGCGATGGACGCCTACGGCGCCGGCAAGTACGTGCTGACGGGCTACGTCGGCAAGACGTTCTCCGACGTCCTGGCGATCGCGAAGTTCGGCAACGAGATCGGCGCGGACAAGCTGTCTCCGGCCGCCTACGAGCAGGCGATCACGACGTTCAAGGGCCCCGCCTTCGACATCCCGGGCGAGATGCAGTGCGGCCACGACAAGACGCAGATCGGCGTCTGCGGCTTCTACTCGGTCGTCACGCAGTTCAAGGGCGGCACCTGGAACGCGCTCGAGCCGGTGAAGAACGGCGGCTGAGCAGCGCGGACGGTGGGTCGCGCGGCCAGATGCCGCGCGACCCACCGGGGCAGGACCACGACGAACGAGGAGCACCGGCCATGGGCCCGCGGCGGACGAGCATCGGGGACGACCCCTTCAACATCGACAGCCCACCGGACTCCCGGTGGACGACCGCGAACACCGGGGAGCAGATGCCGGGGGTGCTGACGCCCCTGACCATCACGCTGACGATGGAGCCCGCGGAGCTCGGCCTGCTGCGCGCCTTCGCGCTGCTGGGGGTCATCCCCCGCTCCGAGGTGCGGATGCCGGAGCACCGCCACGACCACTCGCTCGGCTACTTCTACGGCCGCTGCGCCGCGAACGTCAGCCTGATCCGCAGGCTCTTCGACCTGACCCCCGGGACGTCCGGCGCCGCGTACGAGGCGCAGATGTTCGGCGGCGAAGGGCTCGGCGAGTCCGAGCTCCTGCGCCGCCGGCGCTGGCCGCTCGTCGCGGCGCAGATGCCGTGGCGGGTGCTCCGCACGCCCACGGGCCTGACGGCGCTGCGCGCCGAGCTGCAGGAGTGGTGGGCCGGCCAGGTCCGGCGGATGCCGACCGCGACCCTGCCCGAGGCCCGGCAGGCGGCCCTCGACGCGCAGGCGCAGATGCAGCGCGTCACGCCGTACGTGTACCTGGCGACCCTGACCGCGCAGCTCGCCTACGGGCGGATCTGCGCGCTCAGCGCGCTCGCCGGGCACCCGGGGCTGGAGAACACGATCTCCGGCGGCTACGGGACGGAGGAGCTCGAGATGGCCAACGACTTCTGGGCGGTCTCGCGCGGGACGATGCCCGGCGAGCGCTTCTTCGAGCGCCACGGCTGGACCGCCCCGATGGGCATGGAGCTCTCGGCGCGCTCGTGGCGCGAGACGCCCGAGCTGATCGAGCCGCTGCTGCGGAGCTACCGCGAGCTGCCCGACGAGGACGACCCGCGGCGCGTGTCGGAGGAGCGGGCGGCGGAGCGCCGGCAGGCCGAGATCCAGCTGCTGCGGGGCCTGCCCCGGCGTCGGCGGGTCGAGGCGCGGCTGCTGCTGCGCCTGACCGCGGAGTACATGCGCCTGCGCACGGTGCAGAAGGCCTGCAGCGCCATCGTCTACGACGGCATGCGCCTGGGCGCTCGCCGGATCGGCGTGCTGCTCCACGCGGACGGGCTGATCGACGATCCCGACGACGCGTTCTACCTGACGCAGTCCGAGCTCCTCGCGCCCGAGCTGCCGGCCGACGCACGGGAGCGGATCGCCACCCGCCGCGCGGCCCGGGACGAGTACCAGGCGCTGCGCCTGCCGGACGGCTGGACGGGCAACCCCGTGCCGATCGTCGTCGCGGACGTGCCCCGGGCCGGCTCCGCGGGGTCGGCGGCGGTGTCCGGGACGGGCGTGAGCCCCGGCATCGTCGAGGGCCCCGTCCGGGTCGTGACGAGCCCGACGGACGGCGACGTCCGGCCCGGCGAGATCCTCGTCTGCGAGATGACGGACCCGAGCTGGATCTCGCTCATGGTCGTCGCGGCGGGCTTCGTGATCGACATCGGCGGGCCCGTCAGCCACGGCGCGATCATCGCCCGCGAGCTCGGCATCCCCTGCGTCATCAACACCGGCAGCGGCACCGCCGCGCTGCGGACCGGCCAACGGGTCCGGATCGACGGGTCGACCGGCACCGTCGAGGTCCTCGGCGAGCCCGACGAGGTGGCGGTCCCGCTCGCGGACGCGCCCCGGCCGGAGCCGGTCCGATGAGCGCCGCCGGCGTGGCGCTCGACCCGGCCGCCGAGCGTGCGCACCGCGTGCCGGCCGAGCCGGGCTGGAGCGAGAACCTCTGCTTCACCGGCTGGGACGCGGACCGCCGGATCGGGCTGTGGCTGCACATGGGCCGCACGCCGTACGACCCGGAGCTCTGGCACGAGATCGTCGCGCTGCACCTGCCCGACGGCCGCACCCTGGTCGCGAAGAACTTCTCCCGCAGCGCCGACCCCGAGGCCGCGATGGGCGACCTGCTGCGGCTGCGCTGCGTCGAGCCGTTCCGATCGTGGAGCGTCGCGTTCGAGGGACCGGCGAAGCAGGTGACCGACGACGTGCTCGCGGCCGGCCCGCTGGCCGACGGACCGGAGCAGCTCCTGCGCTTCGCCCTGGAGTGGCGGTCCGACGTGCCCGTCTGGCAGTTCGGGGCGGGGGACTGGGCGCGCACCCACTACCAGCAGCTCGGCACGTACACCGGCAACGTCGAGATCGACGGGGTGGTGACGCCGATGCGGATGCGCGGCTGGCGCGACCACAGCGCCGGGCCCCGCGACCTGCGCCCGTTCCTGCGCCACACGCTCGTGGCCGCGCAGTTCGACGACGGCCGCTCGCTGATGGCGGTCGACCTCTACGACGCGCGCACCCCGGACGCGTCGCGCACCGCGCGCTTCGGCGACGGCCGGACGGTCGCGCCCGTCGAGGCGCTCGAGCTCCCCGGCATGGCCGACCCGCGGCGGCCCGACGCCGACTACGTCTTCACGACGAGCACGCCCGACGGCCCGGTCGAGGTCCGCGCGCGGATGCGGTGCGTCATCCCGATCACGATGTTCCCGCCCAACCACATGACGGTCGGGCTGTCGACGGCCCCGGAGGCCTACGTGCTCTGGATGGGGCAGGCGACGTTCGAGATGGACGGCACCGTCGGATCCGGCCACGTGGAGCGGGCCGCGCGCGTGGGGGTGCCGGCATGAGCGGGGTCCTCGCCCGCCAGGTCGGGCAGCTCCTGCGGTTCAAGCGGGCGGCCGGCGCCGACGCGCTGGCGGTCCTGACCGGCGGGGAGCCCGACGCCGTGCGCGGCGTCCTGGCCGACCTCGCCGCCGAGGGCCGGGTGGCCGAGTCCGGCGGGAGCTGGACCCTGACCCCGGCGGGCGTCGCCGCGCTCGACGAGGCGGTCGCGGACGAGCGCGCCGCGCTGCCCGCCGCCGACCTCGCCGCGCTCTACGAGGAGTTCCGCGGCCACAACGACCGCCTGAAGGCCGTCGTCAGCGCCTGGCAGCTGCGGCCCGGCGACGACGGGCCCGTCGTCAACGACCACCAGGACGAGCGCTACGACGAACGGGTGCGGCGGTCGCTGGTCAAGCTCGACGAGCGGTTCGCGCCGCTGCTTCACCGCTTCTCCGCCCACCTGCCGCACCTCGAGATGTACGGCCGGCGGTTCGCGGCCGCCGTCGACCGGCTCGACGAGGACGCCCGCTTCATCGCCTCGCCGCTGATCGACAGCTACCACACCGTCTGGTTCGAGCTCCACGAGGAGCTGATCGCGATCTGCGGGCTGGACCGCCGAGTGGAGGACGCACGATGAGCACGGAGACCGGACCCGCAGGCGCCGGAACGGAGACCACCGGAGCCCGCACGGGCGGCGCGCAGGACCGCGACACGGAGCTCGTCTGGCTGTGGCCCGACGGCGGCCGGGCCGGTGACGGGCCACCGGGGGCGCGGCTCGCCCGGCTGCCCCTGGACGCCGACGGCCTCGGCGACCTGCTGGACGGCTTCGGCTTCGACGAGTCCCACGGCGGGCTCGGCGTCGCGCCGCTGCACGGCCCGCCGCCGGCCCCGCCGCTCGGCGCGCTGCAGCGCGAGACCCGCGCGCGCGTGAGCTTCGAGCGCGCCACGCCGGGCATCGAGATCGTCGCCTTCGTCCACCGCGCCGCGGGGCTGACCCGCGAGGAGTTCCAGGTCCGCTACCGGGCGCTCGGCCTGCGGCTGCGCGAGCTCGGCGGGCCGGTCGACACCCTGTGCCGGTACGCGCAGCGCCACGTGGTCGGCGACGCGGACGGGCCCGACGCGCTGGGCGAGCTCGGCTTCGTCGACGCCGACCACCTGCGGCGGTTCCTCACCGACCCGTGGCTGACGGCATCGCTGCTGCCCTACGAGGCCGAGTTCATCGACCACCGCAGGAGCACGCAGCTGCTGGTGCGGCGGGCGTCCGAACCCGCCTGAGGGCGGCCGCCCGTCGGCCGCCCGTCGGGGCGGCCCGACCCCGCACGGGGCCGACCCTCAGCGGGCCGCCGAGGCCACCGAGGCCGCCGGCGGGTGGGCCCGGCGGCCGGGTCCTCAGCCCGCGTCGGCCGCGCGCGCCAGCCGGAGCAGGAGGACCAGCGGGTCCTGGTCGGCCAGCGGGACGACCGTCCCGACGCCGGCCGCGACGGCCGCCCCGGCCCCGGCGTCCGTGCCCAGCACGATCCCCCGGACCGCCGCCGCGCCGCGCATCGCGTCGGTCAGCGTGGCGTCGTCGGCGCCCTCGGGATCGAGCCCCCGGTCCTCCAGGTCGCGGATCTCCGGGGCGTCGTCCCGCACCGCGACGGGGCTCGCGGCCGCCGCCCACTCCAGCAGCGTCGGCAGGCCGGGGACGTCCTCGGCCGCCGGGCGACGGACGGGGAGGCGGCCTGCGTAGACCACGCCCTCCGAGCCGTCGACCGTGACCTCGCGGCCCTCCCAGCCGTCGGTCGCGCCCGCGCCGACGCCGACGACGCTCGGCCGGCCCAGGGCGCGCGAGACGACCGCCGCGTGCGACGTCGAGCCCCCGCGCTCGGTGACGATCGCCGTCGCCGCGATCATGCCCGACACGTCCTCGGGGCTCGTCGTCGGCCGGGCGAGCACCACCGGACCGTCGGCGGCCGCGAGCTCCGCCGCCGCGGAGTCCTGCGCGACGCGGCCCGTCGCGATCCCCGGGCAGGCCGCGACACCGCGCGCCAGCACCTCGGCGTCGACCACGACCCCGGGCTCCAGCCGCGGCGTCAGCGCCGTCGCGAGCTGCTCGGGCGTCACGCGCCGCAGGGCCTCCGCGCGGTCGATCGCGCCCTCGGCGACGAAGTCGACCGCCGCCCGGATCGCGGCGGCCGGCGAGCGCTTGGCGGCGCGGGTCTGGAGCAGGTGCAGGCGGCCCCGCTCGACGGTGAACTCGACGTCCTGGACGTCGCCGTGCTCCCGCTCCAGCCGGCGGGCGGCGTCGAGCAGCGCGCGGTGCGCGTCGGGGTCGGTGCGCGCGAGGGCCTCGAGCGGCAGCGGGTCGTGGGTCCCGCCGACGACGTCGTCGCCCTGGCCGCCGGGCAGCCACTCGCCGTAGGCGTCGCCCGTCCCCGTCAGCGGGTCGCGGGTGAAGAGGACGCCGGTGCCGGAGCGCTCGCCGAGGTTGCCGAAGACCATCGCCTGCACGAGGACCGCGGTGCCGCCGGCGTCGTCCAGGCCCCACTGCCGGCGGTACGCCCGGGCGCGCCGTGAGGACCAGGAGTCGAAGACCGCCCGGACCGCGCCCTGCAGCTGGGCGACCGGGTCGGCGGGGACGTCGGCGCCGGTGTCGGCGCGGATCGCGCCGCGCAGGGCGGCGGCGTCCGCGTCGCTGGGCTCGTCCTCGAGGTCCGCGCCCAGGACGATGTCGCCGTAGTCCCGGACGAAGCGCCGGTGCGTCGCCCGCGCGAACGCCGGGTCGCCCGTCAGCGTGGCCAGGCCCGCCTCGACGTCGTCGTTCAGGCCGAGGTTCAGGAGCGTGTCCATCATCCCCGGCATGCTCACCGCCGCTCCGGAGCGGACCGACACCAGGAGCGGGCGATCCGGGTCGCCGAGCCGGCGGCCCGTGCGCTCCTCGAGGGCCGCGACGCCGGCGAGGATCGCCTGCCACGTGTCGTCCGGGATCCGGCCGCCCGACGCCTGGTAGCGGCGGCACTCCGCGACCGGCACGGCGAACGCCGGGGGCACCGGCAGGCCGAGCGCCAGCATCGCGACGAGGCTCGCGCCCTTGTTGCCGAGGACCTCGCGGGTCGCGGTGGTGTGGGGATCCAGCAGGACGACGGGGTCCTGGGTCTCGGGCATGGGGTCCTCGGTGCTCGCGGGTGTGGCGGCGGTCGGCCGGCGCCGATCCTCGGCGAGGCGCAGGTGGCCGTCCGTGGCCGTCGGTGGCCACGTGATCGCACCCTACCCCGGATATATGACTATGGTAAATAGGAATTTGAGCAGCCATCGAGGGCGGCGGCGCGACGCGTCGCCGCCCGCCAGCCACGGAGCCCCGCGCCATGTCGACCACCAGCACCACCACGAGCCTGGAGCAGCGCGTCGCCCTGCTCGAGGACCTCGAGGCCATCCGCCGCCTGAAGACCCTCTACGGCGAGTACTGGGACGGCGGCTGGCCGGGCACCCGCGGCAGCGGCGAGCGGCTCGCGGGGCTCTTCGTGCCGGACGGCACCTGGGACGCGCGGCCGGTCGTACCGGACGTCCTCGTGGGTCGCGCCCAGATCGCGGCCGCCTGCGACGGCATGCTCACCGCCAACGCGACCGACGCCTCGGGCGCCCCGCGCGCCAAGGCGGGCCTGTCGTGGCACCTCGCCGCCAACCCGCGGATCGACGTCGACGGCGACGAGGCCGTCGGCACGTTCACGGGCCTGATCGCGTCGTCGGAGGCCGACGACGGTCGCGCGCTCTGGTGCGCCGGCCGCTACACGGACCGCTTCGTCCGGACCGACGACGGCTGGCGCTTCCGCAGCGTGACCTACGACTACGCGTTCTACACGCCCTACGACGGTCCCGGCTGGATCCTCGAGCGGCTGCGCGAGGGCGCGGAGTAGGCAGCGGTCGTCCGGCCGGCGGGGCGATTTTCACCCGCCGGCCCCTCGGTGCGGGATGGTCCGACCGGCGTGGCGCCCGCCCCGAGGGCCGTCCCCGGGGAAAACATTCCGCCCACACCACAGCGCGCGGTGTAATGATGGCAACTATGACCACAGATACCGCTTCAGTGACCGAGGTCGTGCCCGGCCTGCACCGCATCGAGCTCGGCTTCGTCAACGCGTACGTCCTCGAGAACGACGGCGACCTGACGCTCGTCGACGCCGGCTTCTTCGACGACGCCCCGCTCATCCTCGACGCCCTCGCGTCGCTCGGCCACCAGCCGGGTGACCTCAAGCGCATCGTCCTCACGCACGGGCACATCGATCACCTCGGCGCGGCCGCGGACCTGCGCGAGCGCACCGGCGCGCGGATCCTCCTGTCGAAGGTCGACGCCGACCGCGCGGCCGAGGGCTGGACGGGCCACAAGGCGATGGAGGTGCAGAAGGGCTTCGAGGACCTCGTCGCCGGGCAGCTCACCGACGAGGACTACGCGCGCAAGTCGCACGGCGCGGACTCGAGCAAGCCGATCCCGATCGAGCCGTTCCAGGTCGACGGCCACCTCGTCGCGGGCGAGGCCGTCGAGGGCATCGCGGACAGCGAGCTGCTCCCGACCCCCGGCCACTGCGCCGGCCAGCTCTCGATCCTCCTGAAGGCCGGCGACGGCATCCTGATCGCCGGCGACGCCGCGGTGAACTTCGGCGGCCCGCCCGCCATCGCCCCGGTCGGCGAGGACCTCGCGCTCTCGCAGGCGAGCTTCGACACGCTCCGCGGGTACGACTTCGAGACCGTCGTCTTCGGTCACGGCGACCCGATCGTCGGGGGCGCCTCCGCCGCCTTCCGCGACGCGTAGCCCTCATGCATCCGAGCGTGCGCCCGTGGCTCCTGGCCGCGGCCGCCTCCGCCGTGCTCGTCCTCGCCGGCTGCGGTGGCGACGACGACGCGCCCTCGGCGTCCGCGCCATCCGGGTCCACCCCGACGACCGCGGCGAAGGACGCGGCCGGCTCCGGCGCGCCTGACGCCGCCGCGATCGCCGAGACCGTCAAGTTCACGGGCGGCAAGGCCGGCAAGGCGGACCCCTCGCTGTCGCCCGTCGTGGTCGGCGTCGTCAACCAGCAGGGCGGGGCGCCGGCCTTCCCCGAGTACCTCGAGACCGCGAAGGTCGCGGCGAAGCTCGTCAACGAGCAGCTCGGCGGCGTCGGCGGCCACCCGCTGAAGCTCGAGACCTGCATCGTCCAGAGCGAGGAGGACGGGCAGCGCTGCGCGTCGGAGTTCCTGACGAAGAAGCTCTCCGTCGCGATCTGGACCATCGGCGTGGTCGGCAACCAGTCGTTCTACAAGACCGTCGCCGGCAAGTTCCCGGTGCTGAACTCGTCCAACGCGACCGGCGCGGACTCCACGACGCCGCACGTCTACACGCTGGACGCGGGGTCGGGCGGGATCCTGAAGGGCATGGTCGGCCTGTCGACCGCGTCGAAGCCGAAGACGCTCGCGATCGTGTCCGACGACAGCGACGCCGGCAAGTACCTCGGCGGCCAGGTCCTGGTCCCGACGTTCAAGAAGCTCGGCGTGAACGCGAAGGCCGCGTTCTACCCCGTCGCCGGCACGCAGCCGGAGATGGTCTCCGCCATCCAGGCGTCCGGCGCCCCGACGGCCGACAGCGTGCTGTTCCTCGGCCCGACGCCGAGCGTCTGCCTGTCGGGCTACAAGGCGATGAAGCAGCTCGGCGTCCAGGCGCCGGTGACGGGCACGAGCGTCTGCGCCGGGGACGACTTCGTCGCCGGGACCGACGACGGGGCGGGCGTCACGAACTGGACGTTCGCGGGCCTGGCCCGCAACGCCCGGATCACCGACGACCCGCAGGCCACGGCGTTCCGGGACGTGATGGACGCCTACGGGAAGGGCGACCTGGCCGCCGCCGGCCACGTGCTGAAGACCTTCGGCGACGTCCTGGCGATCACCCGCTGGGCCACCGAGATCGGGGCGGACGAGGTCACGGCCGCCGCATACGAGAAGGCCATCGCTGCGTTCCGCGGACCGGCGTTCGCCGTCCCGGGCGCCCTGCAGTGCGGCTGGGACAGAGCCGCGATCGGGGTCTGCGGCAAGACGGTCCCCGTGAGCGCCTTCCGCGACGGGGCCTGGAAGAGCCTCCCCGACATCCCCGTCGGGGGCTGACCGCGGGGTCGGGCGGGGCCTCGGTCCCGCCCGGTGGGTCACGACACGGCGACGCCGGAGCACCTCCCGCCGGTGCCCCTCGAAGCCGCCCGGGCACGAGGGGCCGGCGACGCGGGCGAGAGGAACGGGCGGTGCGGGGGCGACCGCGCGCCGCCCGTTCGCGTCCCCGGGTCAGACCCGCTGGAGCAGGGTGGCCGTGCCGATGCCGCCGCCGCAGCACATCGTCACGATGCCGAACTCGCCGCCGTCGTCCTCGAGCTCGTGGACCGCGGTGGTGATCAGGCGGGCGCCGGTCGAGCCGAGCGGGTGGCCCAGCGCGATCGAGCCGCCGCGCGGGTTGACCTTGGTCATGTCGGCGTCCAGCGCCTGGGCCCACGCCAGGACGACGGACGCGAACGCCTCGTTGATCTCGACGACGTCGATGTCCGCCAGCGTGAGCCCGTTGCGGGCCAGCAGCTTCTTCGTCGCGGGGATCGGGCCGGTCAGCATCGTCGCCGGGTCGGTCCCCAGGACGACCTGGTCGACGACCCGGACGCGCGGGGTCAGGCCGAGCTCCGCGGCCTTCTCGCGCGTCGTCATGAGCAGCGCGGCCGCGCCGTCGGACACCTGCGAGGCGTTGCCGGCGGAGATCTTGCCGCCGGTCAGGCCGAAGACCGGACCGAGCTCCGCGAGGCGCTCGACGGTGCTGTCGGGTCGGATGCCCTGGTCGTGGCGGTGGACGACGCCGCCGGCCTCGACACCGAAGATCTCGCGGTCGAACCTCCCTGCGTCCCGGGCCGCGGCGGCGCGCTGGTGCGACTGCACCGCGTAGGCGTCGAGGTCGCCGCGCGAGAGGCCGAAGTCGTCGGCGATCCGCTCGGCGGCCTTGCCCTGCGAGGTGACGGGGTGCAGGGCGTAGAGCTCGTCCGTGAACGCCTGGCCGTAGGTCTCCTGCGCGCCGAAGTGGGCGGGGAAGCCGACCCGGCCCATGTGCTCGACGCCGCCTGCGACGACCACGTCGTCGACGCCGGCGGCGACCCGCAGGGCCGCGAGGTGGACGGCCTGCTGGCCCGACCCGCACCGCACGTCGATCGTGGTCGCGCCCGTGGTGACGGCCAGGCCCTTCTGGAGCCACGCGGTCCGCGTGATGCCGGCGGACTGCTCGCCGATCTGCATGACGCAGCCGGCCAGGACGTTGTCGACCTCGGCCGAGTCGATCCCGGCGCGACGGAGCAGCTCGACGTACGTCCGGCCGAGCAGGTCGGCGGGATGGACGTCCTTGTAGATGCCCTTCTCCGCGTGGCCGCGGCCGACCGGGGTGCGGGTCGCCTCGACGACGAAGACCTCGCGTCCGAGCTGTGTCACTGGGTGCTCCTTCGGTACCGCGGACCCCGCGGAGGGGACGGGAAGTCGTTCCCGTCAAAGCAATCTATATGTATAGTAATCACCATGTCACCTGAAGCGGCCAAGGACCTCCGATGAGCTTCGACGGATTCGATCTGCCGGACGACCTGCAGCTCCTCTCGGACACCCTGCGCGGGTTCGTCCGGGACGAGATCGTCGCCGCGGAGTCCGACGTGGATCCCGCCGCGCGCGAGATCCCGGAGCACCTCCTGAAGCCGCTCCAGACCAAGGCGAAGGCGGCCGGGCTCTGGTGCATGGACGCGCCGGAGGAGTTCGGCGGCGGGGGCCTCGGGGCGTTCGCGATGACCGTCGTCCACGAGGCGGCGGCCGGGCACCGCTACGCGTTCCCGACCCCGGGCGGCGGCGCGCTCGGGTACAGCCCGCCGGTCGTCCTCTACAAGGGCAGCCCCGCGCAGGTCGAGAAGTACGTGATCCCGACGATCGCCGAGGCGAAGTCCGCCTTCACCGCGATCAGCGAGCCGACCGGCGGGTCGGACCCGGCCCGCGCGATCCGCACCGTGGCCGAGCGCCGCGGCGACGTCTACGTCCTCAACGGCCGCAAGATGTGGGCGACGAACGCCGACAGCGCGACCTACGGCGTGATCTACGCCCGGACCAGCGCGTCGGGCGGGCGCTCCGGCATCAGCGCGTTCGTGGTCGACAAGGACACGCCGGGCCTCGAGGTCACACCCGTCCCCGTCCTGCGCAACCACTGGACGACCGAGGTCTCCCTCGAGAACGTCGAGATCCCCGTCGAGAACCTGATCGGCGGCGAGGGCGAGGGCTTCGCGCTCGCCCAGCAGTGGCTCGTCCGCGGCCGGCTGATGCTCGCCGCGCAGTCCGTCGGTGTCGCCGAGGCGGCCGTGAAGATCGCGGTGGAGTGGGCGAAGGAGCGCGAGACGTTCGGCGCGCTGCTCGGGTCGCGCCAGGGCGTGCAGTTCCCGCTCGCCGACTCGGTCACCGAGATCGCCGCCGCCCGGCACCTCACCTGGCAGGCCGCGTGGCGCTACGACCAGGGCTTCGACGCCCGTCGGGAGTCCTCGATGGCGAAGCTCTTCGCGACCGAGATGGGCTTCCGCGTCGTCGACCGCTGCATGCAGATCCTCGGCGGCATGGGCGTCGCGAAGGAGATGCCGCTCGAGCACTGGTTCCGCGACCTGCGCGTGACCCGGATCGTCGAGGGCGCGTCCGAGGTGCAGCGCTACCTCATCGCCCGCGACCTGCTCGGCGCTGCGGCGACCGGCAAGCCCGCCGTGGCGCGGGTCTGACGGATGATCGACTTCACGCCCGATCCGCGCATCGAGGACCTGCGCGAGCGCACTGAGTCGTTCGTCCGCGACGTCGCGATCCCCGCCGAGGCCCGCGACCTGTCCGAGCGCCCGGCGCCGGGGGCGGGGCACGGCGTCGACCCGGCGCTGCGCGCCGAGCTGCAGCAGGCCGCGCGCGACGCCGGGCTGTTCGCGCCGACGGTCCCCGAGGAGCTCGGGGGCCTCGGCCTCGACGTGCGCGGCCAGGCCGTCGTGCTCGAGGCCGCCGGCTACAGCCTGCTCGGCCCGCACGCGCTGAACTGCGCGGCGCCGGATGAGGGCAACATGCACCTGCTCCACGTCGTCGCGACGCCGGAGCAGTCCGAGCGCTTCCTGCGGCCCCTCGCCGCCGGCGAGACACGGTCGTACTTCGCGATGACCGAGCCGGCGCCGGGCGCGGGCTCGGACCCGTCGATGCTGCGGACGACCGCCGCGAAGGTCGACGGCGGCTGGTCGATCTCGGGCGACAAGTGGTTCATCACCGGCGCCGAGGGCGCGGCGTTCGGCATCTGCATGGCGCGCACCCCGACGGGCGCGACGATGTTCCTCGTCGACGCCGACACGCCCGGCGTGCGGATCGACCGCGTCGTCCACGCGATCGACACGATCACCCCCGGCGGCCACGCCGAGATGACGTTCGACGACGCCTTCGTGCCCGACGACGCCGTCCTCGGGGCCGTCGGCGAGGGCTTCCGCTACGCCCAGGTCCGCCTGGCGCCGGCGCGGCTGACGCACTGCATGCGCTGGCTCGGCGTCGCCCGCCGCGCGCACGACATCGCGCTGGACCGCGCCGCGGAGCGCGAGGCGTTCGGCGGCAAGCTCGGCTCGCTCGGGATGGTCCAGGAGCGGATCGCGCAATCGGTCATCGACATCGAGACCAGCCGCCTGCTGATCCAGAAGTGCGCGTGGATCCTCGACGAGGGCGGGTCGGGCAAGCACGAGTCGTCGATCGCGAAGGCGTACGTCGGCGAGGCCGCCGCGCGCATCATCGACCGCTCGCTGCAGATCTGCGGCAGCCTCGGCGTGTCCGGCGACCTGCCGCTCGGGCGCCTCGCGGCCGAGGTCCGGCCGTTCCGGATCTACGACGGTCCGACCGAGACGCACCTCTGGTCGATCGCCCGCCGCACGCTGCACCGCCGCGCGCCGCGCCCGGAGCCGACCCCGGCATGAGCGCATCCGGGACGACCACCCCGGACGTCGTGCAGCGGTGGGACGAGGTGGCGCCCGGTGGCCGCGAGCCGCTGCTCGTCCTCGACCCGCTGCGCGCGTTCCTCGACGAGCGCGGCCTGGGGGAGGGCCCGCTCGTCGCCGCGCCGATCGGCGACGGGCACTCGAACGTCACGTACGTCGTGGACCGCGGGCCGACGCGGCTCGTCGTCCGCCGGCCGCCCCGCGGCCCGCTGGCGCCGTCGACCCACGACGTCCTGCGCGAGGCCCGGCTGCTCTCGGCCCTCGGTCCGGCCGGCGCGCGGGTCCCCGCCGTCCTGGCGACGTCCGACGACCCGGCGGTCCTCGGCGCGCCGTTCTACGTCATGCCGTTCCTCGACGGGCACGTGCTGACCGACGAGCTGCCCGCCGCGCTGGCCGCGCCGGGATCCGGCGCCGCGATCGCCGACCGGCTCGTCGACGCGCTCGTCGAGCTGCACGCCGTCGATCCCGCGTCGCACGGCCTCGACGCCTTCGGCCGCGGGACGGGCTACCTGGCCCGCCAGGTCCGCCGCTTCGGCGGGCTCTGGGACGCGAACGCCACCCGCGAGGTCCCCGACCTCGACCGCGTCAGCAGCGCCCTGGCCGCGTCCGTCCCCGCCGACGCCGCGACCGCCGTGGTCCACGGCGACTACCGGCTGGGCAATCTCATGTGGGGGCCGTCCGCGCCCCCGCAGATCGTCGGGATCCTGGACTGGGAGATGGCGACGATCGGCGACCCGCTCGCCGACGTCGGCTACCTGCTGGCGTCGTGGCCGCAGGCCGGCGACCCGGAGGACCCGCTCGTCTCGCTCGGCGGCGTGAGCCGCGGGCCGGGCTTCCCCGGCCGCGACGCGCTGCTGCGCCGGTACGCCGAGCGCTCCGGCCGCGCCGTCGACGGGATCGACTGGTACCGCGTCCTGGCGCTCTGGAAGGCCGCGATCTTCCTCGAGGGCAGCCGCCGGCGGTTCCTCGACGGCGGCACCGACGACCCGTTCTTCGCGAGCCTGGAGCACGGCGTCCCCGCGCTGGCCGGGCGCGCACTCACGATCGCCCGAGAGGCAGGCCTCGCATGAGCACCACGATCCTGGACGGCTACCGGCTGGACGGCCGCGTGGCCATCGTCACCGGCGCGTCGTCCGGCCTCGGCATCGCGTTCGCGGAGGCGTTCGCCGAGGCCGGCGCCGACGTCGTCCTCGGCGCCCGCCGCGCCGACCGGCTGGAGGAGACCGCCGAGCGGGTCCGCGCTCGCGGCCGCCGCGCGCTCCCCGTCGCCACCGACGTCGCGGACCGCGCCTCGTGCCGCGCCCTCGTCGACGCCGCGTGGGAGGCCTTCGGGCGAGTCGACGTCCTCGTCAACAACGCGGGCCTCGGCACCGCCGTCCCCGCGCTGAAGGAGACGCAGGAGGAGTTCCTCCGGGTCGTCGACGTCAACCTGCTCGGCCCGTACTGGCTCGCCCAGGCCGCGGCCGCGCGGATGACGCCGGGCGCGAGCATCATCAACGTCTCGAGCATCCTCGGCGACATCTCGCGCGAGCTGCCGCAGGCCGCGTACGCCGCGACGAAGGCCGGCCTCAACGGCCTGACCCGCGACCTGGCGCAGCAGTGGACGCGCCGGCGCGGCATCCGGGTGAACTCGGTGGCGCCGGGCTTCTACGCGACCGAGATGACCGACCAGTACGCCGACGGCTACCTCGACGTGCAGGCCGCCCGCTCGCTCGCCGGCCGCCTCGGGGACCCGCGCGAGCTCGCCGCCACCGTGGTCTTCCTCGCCGGCGACAACGCCGGCTACATCACCGGGCAGACCATCACCGTCGACGGCGGGCTGACGATCGCATGAGCACCGATGCGACGTACGCGGTGACCGGCGCGACCGGGCAGCTGGGGACCCTCGTCCTCGAGCGCCTCGTCGCGCGGTACGGACCCTCTCGGGTCGTCGCGCTGACGCGCAGCCCGGCGCGGCTGCGCGCCTGGGCCGAGCGCGGCGTGACCGTCCGCGAGGCCGACTTCGACGCGCCCGGCGGGCTGCCCGACGCGCTTCGGGGCATCGACCGGCTGCTCGTGATCACCACGACGCACGAGTCCACGGGCCGCCGCGTCGCCCAGCACCGCGGCGTGATCGACGCGGCCGTCGCCGCCGGCGTCGCGCACCTCGCGCTGACGTCGATGCCGAAGCTCGCGCCCGGGCACCCCAGCGGCGTCTACGCGGCCGAGTACCTCGAGACCGAGGAGCTGCTCGCGACGACGACCGACCGCCTCGGCTGGACGGTCCTGCGCAACGGCCCGTACGCGGAGAACCTGCTGCCGCGTCTGACCGCCGCGGTCGCCGCGGGGCGCCTGGTCAGCAACGCCGGCGACGGCCGCGCCGGCTACGCGTCGCGCGCCGACTACGCGGTCGCCGCGGTCGCCGCGATGGCCGGGCCCGCGCTGCGCG
>NZ_JBFAPC010000055.1:0-32797 GCF_040675535.1 Patulibacter sp. NPDC049589
GGCCGGCGCGGCCGGTCGTCCGGCGGCCGCGACGTCCTCAGGGACGTCGGCGGTCGGGATCGCGTCCGGGCGCCCGGCGGCGACGCCCTCCGGGTCGCCGGCGTTCCGGGCGACGGTCGCGGACGGTCCCTCGCCCGCCTCCCGCCGCGAGGCCACGTCGAGCGCGAGCGTCACCGCGTCGCCCGGCCGCAGCTGGCCGAGCTTCCAGCGGTCGCCCCGGACGACGCAGAGCGGGGCGCAGAAGCCGCCGAGGCTCGGGCCGTCGGGGCCGACGATGATCGGCGTGTCGCCGGAGAGCATGATCGCGCCCAGCGCGTAGGGCGTCTCGATGACGTTGCTCGGGTGCAGGCCGGCGTCGCCCCCGTCCCGGCGTGCGAACTCGGCGACCGGACCGGACAGGCGGATGCCCGTGCGGTCCGCGTGGCCGTGCACGGTCCACGGCCCGGCGAGCAGCCGCTCGAGGCCGGCGGGCGTCAGCAGGTCCGGCGCGCCGTGCGGCCCGTGCTGGACGCCGAGGGTCCAGTCGTGGGTGATCTCGGGGGCGTCGGGCGTGTCACCGGCGTTGCCGACGCCGGGCCGCGTGGCCGCCTCCTCGGCCGGGACGTCGCCTCCGCCCGCAATGCCGCGGACCGTGGCGCCTCCGACCGTGGCGTCAACGACGGTCGTGCCCCCGGCCGCCGTGCCGCGGCCCGCCGCCCCCGGCGCCACCCCGATCCCGATCCGGTCGCCCGCCAGCAGCGTGCGGCCCTCGTGCCCGCCGATCGCGCCGGCGAGGAACGTGGCCCGGCTGCCGAGCGGCGCGGGGACGTCGAGGCCGCCGCGGACGGCGACGTAGGCGCGCACGCCGGCCCCGGTGACCGCACCCACGGTCAGGACGCCGCCGGCCGGCACCCGAAGGACCGCGTCGAACGCCGCCTCCGTCCCGTCCACCGCGAGCGCCACCGGCGCGCCGCAGACGGCCACGGTCGCGCCGCCGGGGAACCGCAGGGTCGGCCCGTCGAGCGTCACCTCGAGCCCCGCGGCGTCGGCGTCGTTGCCGACCAGGGCGTTCGCGCGGGCCAGCGAGCGGGCATCCATCGCGCCGGAGGGCGGAACGCCGACCTCCCACAGCCCGAGCCGGCCGCGCTCGTCCTGGACCGACGTCTGCAGCCCGGGGCGGTCGACCTCGACGAGCCGCAGGAGCCCGGCGAGCGTCGGCGCGCAGGCGTCGGCCGCCCAGCCCTCGGCGTCCCCGGCGGAGCGCCCCGTCGCGGGCCCGGTGCCGTCCGCCTCGGTCGGGGCCGCGCCGGGCGCAGCCGCCCCGTACGTCGCCGGCCCGGAATCCGTCTCGGTGGCCGCGCTCATCGCTCCGACTCCTCCGACCCCTCCGGCTCCGTCCCCGCCCGTGCCGCCGGCGCGCCCGGATCCCCGGCGGCGGCGGTCGCGGCGTCCCACGTGAGCAGCCGCACCGGCGTCGGGTCGTAGCCGTTGCACGGGTTGTTCAGCTGCGGGCAGTTGCTCAGCAGCACCAGGACGGCGCGCTCGGCGCGGACCTCGACGTAGGCGTCGACCGCGGAGATGCCGTCCTCGAACGTCAGGCCGCCCTCCGGGGTCAGCGGCACGTTCATGAAGAAGTTGACGTTCGCCGCCAGGTCGCGCTTCTGCAGGACCTCGCCGTGCTCGAGCCCGACGCGCAGGAACGTGTTGCGGCACGCGTGCATATGGCGCGTGTGCTCGCCGTAGCGGACGACGTTGGACTCCTGCGAGCACGCGCCGCCGAGCGTGTCGTGGCGGCCGCAGGTGTCGCCGGTGATCGTCACGAGCGCGACGCCGTCCTGGTCCACCAGCGTCGACCCCGCCCGCAGGTAGACGTTGCCCTCGGAGCGGATCGTCGCCGCCGCGGAGTAGCGGGCGCCGACGTCGTCGGCGGCGTAGAAGAGCGTGTCGGCGGCCTGGTTGCCGGCGAGGTCGACGATGCGCAGGCGCTCGCCGGCCTCCAGGCGGACGAGGCGGCCGTCGCCGGCGGGCACGACGTCGTCGGCGCGCGCGGTGTCGGCGGTCAGGGCGCTCTCGCGGACGCGGGCGCCGGGGACGTCCGACAGGTCGACGAGGTCGCCGGCGGTGGAGAGGGGGTGCTCGGTGGTGCTCATGGGGGGCTCCGGGACGGTGGGGGGGACGGGGCTCAGCCGACCGGGCCGAGGAGGACGGCGAGCTCGCCGGCGGCCAGGCCGCGGGCGTTCTCGGGACGGAGGGTCCGGACGACGTCGTCCGGACCCGGCGGGTCGATCGGCTCCACGTCGAGGCGGACGGGCTGCGGGGCCCAGGCGATCGGGGCGGTGTCGTCCGCGTCTCCCGGGCCCGCGGCGGCGGAGCCAGGCTCGGCGGCCCCGGCCGGGGCGTGCGGGTGGGGCCCGGCGTAGAGCGCGATGAGCACGTCGAGCTCGGCGCGCAGGAGGACCTGGGCGCCGGGCCGCGAGTGGCCGGCACGCAGGACGGTCGCCCCGTCGGCGGCCACGTCGACGACGCTGAAGAGGTTGACCACGTCGCCCAGGTCGCGGCGGCCGAGCCCGTGCTTGGCCAGCTCGGTCTCCAGGGCCTCGCGGCCGGAGCGCCACCGCGCGTTGCGGTCGTCCTGGTAGGTCGTCGCGCCGTACCGCGCCCGCAGCAGCCGGTCGTCCCCGAGCCCGCCGAACGGGTCGTGCCCGCCGACGTCGTCGTGGACGATCGACAGCAGCACCCGGCCCATGTCGGAGAACAGCGCGTGGCCGGTCGACAGGCGCGAGGTGAACTGCTGCTTGAGGGTGTCGCCCATGCAGTACCGCTCGGCGGTGTCGGCGGCGCGCAGGGCGGTCAGCGCGACGTTGCCGCTGCCGCTCAGGTCCGTCACGCGCAGCGCCGTGCTGCGCCGCAGGACGCCGGACCACGTCCAGCCGCCCGGGACCTCGGCGGTGTGGAGCGGGGTGCGGGCCCCGCCCCGAGCGTCGCGGGACGACACCGCGTCGGACGGCGACGAGGCTCGGGGCACCCGCTCGGGGGTGGGGGCCCCGCCCCGAGCGTCGCGGGACGACACCGCGTCGGACGGTGACGAGGCTCGGGGCACCCGCTCGGGGGTGGGGGAATCGGGGCTGACGGGCATGCGACCTTCCTCGTTGAACGACGAAAGCCCAGGGGACGACGAGCGTCTCTCCCGGGCTTTTCTCCCTCCGTGCAACCCGGCTATGTGCGGTGCCGGGTCTGCCCTCTCGGACCAGTCCCGCGCCGGTGGCGCGGCGGAACCCTAGGGCGACTTCCACCTTAGGTCGGACCAATGACGATCGCCTTGGACGGGTGGCGAAGATCGCCCGGCCGCGGGTTGTCCCCGGCGGCGGGGGTGGGCCCTGGCCCCGGGGTCCGCGGGTCGGCGGCTGGGCGACGACCCGGGGCCGCGCGATCTTCGCCCTCATCGGACGGGGCCGCCCGCCCGGCCCGCCCGGCCTGCCCGCCCGGCCTGCCCGGCCCGCCCGGCCCGCCCGGCCCGCCGGGTACGATCGATCGCCGTGCCGCCGTCAGAGAGCCCGCCCGCCGCGCTGCGCCCGGTGGACGTCACCGCCGCCGAGGGCCGCTCGCTCGCCGACCTCGCCCACGAGGCGCTCCTGGCGGGGATCCACGCCGACGCCTTCCCCGACGACCGGCTCCCGCCCGAGGCCGAGCTCGCCGGCCGGCTCGGCGTCAGCCGCCCGACGCTGCGCGCCGCGCTGCACGCGCTCGAGGCCGACGGTCTGATCACCCGCCGCCGCCGCTTCGGCACCACGGTCAACCGCCACGTCCTGCGCTCCGCGATGCGCCTGAACCGGCTGGTCTCGTTCACGTCGCTGATCGCCCAGCAGGGCCACGAGGCGACCGAGACCCACGCGCTGCGCCGCGCGCCCGCCGGGGCGTTCGCCGGCGCGCTCGGCGTCGAGGACGACGCGGAGTGCGTCGTCGTCGACCGGCTGCTGCACGCCGACGGCGAGCCCGTGATCGCCGTCCAGGACGTCGTCCCCGCCGCCCGCCTCCGGGTCCCGGTCGACGCGGTCGACCCGGGCGACTCGACGTTCGCGTTCATCGCCGCGTGCTGCCAGGACCCGGTCGACTACGCGACGACGGACATCACGCCGCGGGTCGCCGCCGACGGGGAGCCCGCCGGGCTCCTGGTCCGGGACGGCGAGGCGTTCGTCGAGCTGCTCGAGACGCACTTCGCCCGCGACCACGAGGTCGTCGGGCTCTCCCGGGTCTGGGTCGACCCGTCGCGCGTGCGGCTGTCGTTCGTGCGCCGCCAGGCCTGACGGGCCACGCCCGCGGGCCGGCCGGACCTCCGGCGCCGCCGTGGCCGCCCGGTCCGGCCAGCGCGGTGCCGGCGCCGTTGGCCGGCCCCGGCCGTCGCGTGACGCGCCGCGCTCGCCCCGGACGTCGCGTGACGCGCCGCGCTCCTCCACGGGCGCGCGGGCCCCCGCACGAGGGCTGTCCATCCGGGACAACCGCCGTACGCGCGGCCTTGGACGACGGTCGATAAGCGGCGGCGAACGGCGGTCCTATGGTCCGACCTATGCCCAGTCCTTCCCTCCCGAGCGGCCCCGCCGCTCCACCGTCGCCGTCCGGCGCGCACGCCCCGGACGGCGCCCTGCGCCGCGAGTTCACGCTGCGGGCGACCTTCTCGCTCGCCTTCGCGTTCATCTCGCCGATCATCGCCCTCTACGCGATCTTCGCCCTCGGGCTCGGCACCGCCGGCGCCTCGTTCTGGTGGGCGTTCCCGATCGTGCTGCTCGGGCAGTTCCTCGTCGCCTTGACCCTCGGCGAGCTCTCCAGTCGCTGGCCGGAGGAGGGCGGGCTGTTCCAGTGGTCGCGCCGGATGCTCGGCCGCACGTACGGCTGGGTCACCGGCTGGGCGTACGTCTGGACGCTGATCGCGCTGATGGTCGCCACCGCCTACGCGGCCAGCCCGTTCCTCGCCGGGGTCTTCGGCAACGACGACCCGAGCACGGTGCTGCGGCTCGTGATCGCCCTGGGCTTCGTCGCCGTCGCGACGCTCGCGAACGTCGTCGGCCGCAAGCCGCTGCAGATCTTCGTCCTCGTCTCGATCGGCTGCGAGCTGATCGGCTCGGTCGTCATCGGCACGATCCTGCTCGTCTTCCACCGCGAGAACAGCATCTCCGACCTCTTCACCGGCGTCGCCGGCGGCAGCGGGTCGTTCGCGTTCGGGCCGTTCCTGGCCGCGGTCGCGATCGTCGGCTGGGCGTTCATCGGCTTCGAGAGCGCCGCCGACGTCGCCGAGGAGGTCGAGGAGCCTGAGAAGAACGTCCCGAAGGCCCTGATCGTCTCGCTCGTCTTCGTCGCCTGCATCGTCATGTACGCCGGCCTCGCGCTGATCCTCGCGATCCCGAACCTGCCCGCCGTGCTGTCGGGGGAGGTCTCCGACCCGATCGCCGCGACGCTGTCGGCCGAGCTCGGCTCGTGGATCGTCAAGCCGATGTTCCTGGTCGTGTCGACCGGCTTCTGCGCCGGCATGGTCGCCGTCGGGGCCGCGGTCTCCCGCGTCGTCTTCGCGATGTCCCGTGAGCAGCAGCTGCCCGCCTCGGCGTTCCTCAGCCGGCTCTCGCCGCGCGAGGGCCTGCCGGTCAACGCGATCCTCGTGACCGCCGTCGTCTCGGCCGTCGTCCTCGTCGCCGCGGTCGCGGTCGACCTCTACGACACGCTGATCGCCCTGGCCTCGGGCGGCTTCTACATCGCCTTCGCCCTGCCGGTCGTCGCGCTGCTGATCACCCGGGCCCGCGGCACCTGGGAGCCGGGCGTCTTCCGCCTGAAGGGCGTGCTCTCCGTCGGCGTCAACGTCCTGGCCGCCTGCTGGCTGCTGTTCGAGATCGTGAACATCGCCTGGCCCCGCCAGATCGGCGCCTCCTGGTACGTCGAGTGGGGTTGCCTGCTGATGTTCGGCCTGATCGCGCTGGGCGGCCTGATCACCCACCGGATGGTGCTGGGGACCGGGGCCGAGGCGCCCGCGCACGAGGCCGAGGCGGTCGGGCTCGGGGTGGCCGCGGACTGAGGGCCGACGGGGCGGGGCGGTGCCTCGGGGTCGCCACGGACCGCGTTGCCCGGCCCGGCCGGCCACGTTGCCGCCCCGGCCCCGGATCGGGAACGACGAGGGGCCCGATCCGATCCGGACCGGGCCCCTCGTCGTCCGTGTTGCGTGCGGCGGTCGCGCGCCGGCCGCCGCGGTCGCGGTCAACCCGCTCGGCGCAGACCTCCGCCGGTGCTCCCGGCCGCGCTCGCGGCGCTCACGGCGCCGAGCCGTCCACTGCGAACGTGATCGGGTCGAGGGCCTCGCCGGCACCGTAGAAGTCGGCAAACGCCAGGTGGGCGCCGTCGGCGGTCAGCGTGGTCGGGACGGCCGTCCACGTCGTCCGCCCGCCGGCGGTGGCCGGCGCGACGCCGGTCAGGTTCAGGTCCGCGAGGTGGACGCCCGCGTGCACCTCGCGCGGGGGCGCGGCGGCCGTCGGGTCGATGCCGCCGAACGCCCGGGTGACCGCGTCGACGTAGAGCCTGCCCGTGCTCGGGCCGTCGAGCACGACGCGCGGGTTGCGGAACTCGAGGTCGAGCAGCGGCCCCTTGCCGGAGTCGTGCCCGCGGAAGCGGACGCGGCCCTCGTAGGTGGCGTCCAGCGTGCCGGCGCCGGGGTTGTACTGCGCGCCGGTCGGCGCGTCGAAGCGGAACAGGTCGACGGTGCCGCCGGTGACGTGGCCCGCGGCCCCGCCCCCGCACGTGATCCAGCCCTTGGCGATCGGGCTCTGGATGTAGTTGCGGAACGACGCGCGCACGCCCCAGGCGGCGCCGTCGACGAACGTGGTGCTCGCCAGCGCCGGGCACGCGTCGGTGACCGGGACGGCGAACGTCAGCGGCGCGAGCAGCTCGCCCGTCGCGTAGAAGCCGCCGAACGCCGCGGCGCCGTCGGCGCTGAGCGTCACCGGGACGCCGGTCCACGTGCGTCGACCGCCGTCGGTGGTCGGGGGCGTCCCGGACACGTCGAGGTCGGCGAGGTGGACGTTGGAATGTGACTCGACGGGCGCCGGCGGTGCGCTGACGTTCGTGGCCGTGAACGGCCGGCTCGTCAGGTCGGCGTAGATCCGGCCCTTGCCGTGGCCGTCGAGCTCGACGTGCACGTTGCTGATCGTCGTGTCCAGCAGCGGGCCCTGGCCGTAGTCGTGGCCGCGGAAGCCGATGGTGCCGGTGAACGTGGCGTCGAGCGTGATGCCGCGGGTGACCGCCGTGCCGGTCGTGCCGTTCCCCGCGTCGTAGTCGACGTCGGTGGGCGCGGTGAGCTGGAAGCTCGTGACCTTGCCACCGGCCTGCAGGCCGGTGGCGCCCGCGGTGCAGCCGACGGAGCCCTTCGCGATCGGGCCCTGGACGTCGCTCAGGAACGAGTCCTTGAACGCCCAGCGCGCGCCGTCGGTGAACGTCGTGCCGGCGAGCGGCGCGCACGTGAGGGGGACCGGCGGGACCACGGGCGGGGTCGGCGTCGTCGGGACGGCCGGGGTCGTCGGCGAGGCGGGGGCCGGAACCGGTGTGGCGGGGCCGGGGGCCGGGGTCGCGGGCTTCGGCGTGGCGGCGGTGGTGACCCGGCCGACGGTGCCGGCCTGCAGCCGGGAGCCCTTCAGTCGGCCCCGCAGCGCCTTGGCGCCCTTGCTGCTGAGCTTGACGCGGCCGGCGGAGATCGTGATCTTGCCGGTCTTCGCGTCGGACCTCACGGTGCCGCCGCTGATCGTCAGGACGGTCACGCGCTTCTTCGCGATCAGCGCACTGACCGTCGCGGACCTCGACTGCACGACCGTGCGCCAGGACGTGAGCACCGTGGAGCGGGAGCCCCGGCGGACGGTCACCGAGCCGCCGTGCGTCAGCGTCGTGGCGCCCTTCGCCGTCGTGCTGCCCGTGACGGGGAGCCGCAGCTTCGTGCCCTTGAGCGTCGCGGGCTTCCCCGCCTTCAGCGTGAGGCGGTCGGCGCGCAGCGCCTTGCGGAACGCGGCGTCGAGGGTGATCGTCGACGCGCTCGCGGACGTCGTCGGCCGCGGAGCGGCACCGGCTGACGCCGGGACGGCGACGGCGACGCCGGCGAGGAGCGCGGCGGTGGCGATCGAGCCGCGAAGGCGGCGGTGGCGTGACACTGGTGCTCCTTGGGGGTGGGCGGCAGCGGACGGCTCGCATTAGGCCGCCCTATCGGTCAGAGCATAGTAGGGCTGCCTACCCAGGTGTGTCGGTTCGGATCGCCCGTGCTGACGGGGGATCGCGCGTACGGCGTGCGTCCCGGGTGGGCGCCGAAGGGCCGTTCGCGGGGGCACTCGGTGCCGACGCCGCGACGATCGGGTCTCGCGTCCCCGGCGCGACCCGCGCGACGGTCGACCGCCATCCGCCGAGTAGCCTCGCCCCATGGCCCTGATCGATCGCCTCCCCGGCCGCGCCGCCCCGGCCCCGCCCGCCCGCCTCGACGGGCGGACCACCGTCGTGTGCGGTGGCGCCGGCGAGGTGGGGGAGGGGATCGTGTCCGCGCTGCTGCACGCCGGCGCGCGGGTGGCCGTGCCGTCGCGGCGCTCCGACCGGCTGGGCGCGCTCGAGCAGCGGCTGTCGAAGGCCGGCGCCCCGGTCGAGCGGCTCGTGCCCGTGATCGGCGATCTCTCCGCCGGCGACGATGCGGCGCGGCGCCTGGCGGCCGACGTCCAGCGGCTCGCCGGCCCGCCGGACCTCGTCGTCGCGGCGCTCGGCGGCTGGGACGCGGGCCCGCCGCTCGCCGAGATGCCGATCGAGGACTGGGAGCGCACCGTCAACGACGGCCTGCGCAGCCACCAGCTCGCGATCCACGCCTTCGTCCCGATGCTCCGGGATCGGCCCGGCGCGGGCTACGTGATGATCAACGGCGCCGCCGCGCGCTACCCGGTGCCGGGCTCGGGCGTGGTCTCCACGATCGCCGCCGGCGAGCTGATGGCCGCCCAGGTCCTCGCCGCGGAGGAGTCCGGCTTCGGCGTGCAGGTCGAGGCGTACGTGCTCGGGCCGGTCGGGACGCGCTCGCGCGAGGAGTCCGCGCCGTGGATGGCCCGGGCCGAGCAGGTCGGCGAGGTCATCGCCGAGCGCGCGGGGCGCCGGCTGGCGTCCGACGGCGGCCCTGCGGGTCCCGCGACGGTCATCGAGATCCTCACCGCCGGCGACATCGGCCGCGCCCGTGGGCTCCCGGCGGGCGGCGTCCGCGGCGCGACGGCGGGCCGCGCGGGCTGGGTCCTCTGGGGCCTGCAGACCGGCGGGATCAACCGCCAGGTCCGCCGCGGGACGCCCCCGCGGGGGTAGGGGGGCGCGGGGTCGGACGGGGGTCGCGGGACCGCGGGGCCGTCGACTTCGGTACCTGGGAGGTACGCAACTCGACGCGATGCCCGTCGTGCGGGTCCGCGCCGCCTGGCTCGTCGACTTCGGTACCCGAGAGGTACGCAACTCGACGCGATGCCCGAGGTGCCGGACCGCGCCGCCTGGCTCGTCGACTTCGGTACCTGGGAGGTACGCAACGCGACTCGGGGCCCTGGGCCGGCAGGTGAGTCGCGTGACACGACGGTGGTATTCTGAGTGAGTAGTTCCAAGCAACTCAGTGGAGGCTCCTGGTGAGCAGCGTCACGAAGTCCCGTCTCCTCGGCCGCGAGGTCGTCGTCGTCGAGGCCGCCCGCACCGCGATCGGCCGCGGGCACGTGCAGAAGGGCGTCTACCGCGACGTCCACCCGAACGAGCTGCTGGGCGCCGTCTACCGCGCCGTCGTCGAGCGCGCGGGGATCGACCCGTCGCTCGTGGGCGACGTGATCGCGGGCGCGGTCAACCAGGTCGGCGAGCAGTCCAACAACATCGCGCGGAACGCCTGGCTGCAGGCCGGCCTGCCGATCACGACCCCGGCGATCACGCTGGACCGCCAGTGCGGGTCCGCCCAGAGCGCCGTCTCGTTCGCCGCCGCGCTGATCGCGTCCGGCCAGCACGACATCGCGATCGGCGCCGGCGTCGAGCACATGGGCCGCGTCCCGATGGGCAGCAACGTGGCCCACCCGGACGAGTTCGGCGTGCCGTTCCCGCCCGAGCTGATGGCGCGCTACGAGCTCGTCCCGCAGGGCACGTCGGCCGAGCTGATCGCCACCAAGTGGGGGATCACCCGCGAGGAGCAGGACGAGCTCGGGCTGCGCTCTCACCGGCTCGCGTCGCAGGCCGTCGCCGAGGGCCGCTTCGACCGCGAGATCGTCGGCGTGCAGACGCCGCAGGGCCTCGTCACGAAGGACCAGGGCCCGCGGCCGGACACCACGATCGAGAAGATGGCGGCCCTGAAGCCCGCGTTCACGCCCGACGGGACGATCACGGCCGGCAACGCGTCGCAGATCTCCGACGGCGCCGCCGCGGTGCTGCTGATGAGCCGGGAGAAGGCGGACGAGCTGGGGCTGAAGCCGCGGGCGAGGATCGTCGACGCACTGACGGTCGGCGTCGACCCGGTGCTGATGCTCACCGGCCCGATCCCGGCGACCCAGGAGCTGCTGCTCCGCAACGGGCTGACGGTCGGGGACGTCGACCGCTTCGAGATCAACGAGGCGTTCGCGTCGGTGGTCGCCGCGTGGCGCAGGGAGCTCGAGCCGGATTTCGACCGGGTCAACGTCAACGGCGGCGCGATGGCGCTCGGTCACCCGCTCGGCAGCTCGGGCGCGCGGCTGATCACGACCCTGCTGCACGAGCTGGAGCGCAGCGACACCGAGCTCGGCCTCGTGACGATGTGCACCGCGGGCGGCACCGGGACGGGGACGCTGCTGCAGCGGATCTAGGGGCGACGACCGCGGCCCGCGGGGCGAGGCGTGGGCGGCCGGGGGCCCGCGGACGCCCTGCGGGGGACGCGAGGAGGGCGACGTTCGCCGCGTGGACAAGGGCCACCGCTTTGGTCCGACCTATGATGGCGGCATGGTCCCGACCGGCGACGACCCGACAACGCGTGCGGTCCCCGGGGCGCCCGACGCCGTGACGCGCGCAGCCGCGCCGCCGGCGGACCCGTCCGTCGTGCCCGCCGGCACGGCGCTGGTCGTCGTCGACGTCCAGGGGTCGTTCGTCGACGGCGACGACCCGGCGGTGCCGAAGGCCGGCGACGCGCAGGCTCGGGCGGCGCTCCTCGCGCGGATCGTCGCGATCATCGACGCCTGCCGGGCGAGCGCCGTCCCGGTGGTGACGATCCAGGAGGTCCACAAGCCGAGCCTGGTCGACATCGGCCGCGAGCTCGACGGCGCCGAGGGGCCGCACGCCCTCGAGGGCGATCCCGCGACCGAGCTGGCGCCGGGCATCGCCCCGCGGCCGGACGAGTACCTCATCCGCAAACGGCGCTACTCGGCCTTCTTCGCGACGGAGCTCGACCTGGTCCTGCGCTCGCTGGGCGCGCGGACGGTGCTCCTCGTGGGCGGCATGACCGACGTCTGCATCCACTACACGGCGGTCGACGCGCACCAGCACGACTACCGGATCCGGGTCGTCGAGGACTGCGTGATCGGGACCTCCGACGACGCGCACGAGGCGGCCCTGCGTGCCATGACCTACCTCCAGCGCGACGCCCGCGTCCGCTCGGCCGACGTCCTCGCCACCCTGCTGCCGAGCGGGACGCGTGCGGTCCGGTCCGGCCCGGGATCGCCCGCTGCGGCCGACCGACCGCCACCGTCGCGATAGCGTCCCGGGCATGAGCCTCCCCGACGTGCTGCGCGACCTCCTCACGGCCCCCGGCCCGTCCGGCCGGGAGACGATCGCGGCCGGCGTGTGGCGTGGCCACGTGGAGAAGTTCGCCGCGATCGAGCGCGACACGTTCGGCTCGACCGTCGCCCGCGTTCCCGGGACGTCCACGGACGTCGGCACGTCGTCGGGCACGGGCGAGGGCGGCGTCCCGTCGCTGGCCGTCGTCGGCCACATCGACGAGATCGGCCTGATCGTCACCCACATCGACGAGAAGGGCTTCCTGCGGATCGCCGCGGTCGGCGGTCAGGACCCGCAGCAGCTCGTCGGCCAGCGCGTCCAGCTGATCACGAAGGCCGGCCTCGTCGCCGGCGTCATCGGCAAGAAGCCGATCCACCTGATCGAGGCCGACGAGCGCTCGCGCGCGGCCAAGCTCAAGGAGCTGACGATCGACATCGGCGCGACCGACAAGGAGGACGCGCTGAAGGCCGTCCGGGTCGGTGACGTCGCCGTCGTCGACGCCGCGCCGATCGAGCTGCGCGGCGGCCGCGTCGCGTCCCGCTCGATGGACAACCGCATCGGGTCGTTCGTCGCGTACGAGACCGCGCGCCTCGTCGCCGAGGCCGGCGGCGCGCCCGGCGAGGTCCAGGCCTGGGCCGTCGCCCGCGAGGAGACCGGCCTGCACGGCGCGGCCACCACCGCCCACCGCGTGCGCCCCGACATCGCCGTCGTGGTCGACGTGACGTTCGCCAGCGACCAGCCCGGCGTCGACGTCAACGAGATCGGCGAGCACCCGCTCGGCTCCGGTCCGGTCGTCGAGCTCGGAACCCCGCTGCACCCGTGGGTCGGCGACGCGCTGATCGAGACGGCCGAGGCCGAGGGCATCCCGTACACGATCAGCGCCACCGGCCGGGGCACCGGCACCGACGCGGACGCGATCAACATCGCCGCCGACGGCATCCCGACGGGCGTCATCGGCGTGCCGCTGCGCTACATGCACTCGGTGGTCGAGACCGCCCAGGTCGAGGACATCCTCAACGCCGCGAAGCTCATCGCCGCGTTCGCGCAGCGGCTCACGTCCGACGTCGACCTCCTGCGGTGAGCGCCGACGCGACCGGCGCCGGGGCCCCCGCCCCGGCGCGCACGCAGACCGACGCGGACGCGCTGGACGCCGCCGACGCCCGGCTGGCCGTCCGCTCGCGGCCGCCGGAGCCCCAGCGGGTGGCCCCGGGCGCTCCGGTCCCGCTGCTCCTGCTCTGGGACATCGACGGCACGCTGCTGCTGCGCGCGTCGGCCTCGCACGCCAAGGCGGTCTGGGACGCGCTCTGCGCGATCCACGGCCTCGAGGACCGCAAGCTCCTGCGCGACCAGCGGATGGCCGGGATGACCGACGGGCAGATCGCCCGTGAGATCCTGACCGCCGCGGGCATCGACGCCGCGACGGTCGACCGCCACGCCGAGGCCGTGCAGGACCGCATCTGCACCACGTACGTCCCGGGCGACCTCGAGACCCACGTCAGCCCGGGCCTCGAGGAGACGCTGCGCGTGCTCTGGGACCGCGGCGACGTCGTGCACTCGCTGGTCACCGGCAACTTCGAGCGGGTCGCGCGGCGGAAGCTCCGCGCGGCCGGCATCGGGGAGTGGTTCGACCCGCGCGTGGGCGGCGGCTTCGGCTCCGACCACGAGGACCGGCTGCTGCTGCCCGCCACGGCGCGCCGCCGCGCCGGCGCGGCGCTGCTGCCCGACGACCGCCCCTGGCCCGTCGAACGCGCGATCGTCATCGGCGACACCCCGCGCGACATCGCCTGCGCCCGCCACGACGGCGTCCGCGTGATCGCGATCGCCACCGGCTCCCACGGCGCCGACGAGCTGCGGGACGCCGACGCCGTCGTCGCGGACGCGTCCGGCGTCCCCGCCGCCCTGGCCGAGCTCGTCGGCTCCGACGGCTCCGTCCCCCGCCCCACCGAGGTCCCCGCATGAGCACCGTGCCCCCCGTCGACGCCGCCCGCCTCCGCGACGCCCTCGAGCGCCTGGTCCGCATCCCGTCCGTCGCGTTCCCGGGCTTCCCCGAGGCCCCGGTCCGCGAGGCCGCCGACACGACCGTCGCGCTGCTGGAGGAGGCCGGCGTCACCGGCGTCGAGCGGGTCGCGGTCCCCGGCGCGCCGCCGGCGATCTTCGCGCACCTCCGCGCCGCCGACCCCGACGCGCCGACCGTCCTGCTCTACGCCCACTACGACGTCCAGCCCGCCGGGCCGGAGGACTCGTGGACGTCGCCGGCCTTCGAGCCGACGGAGCGCGCCGGCCGCCTGTACGGCCGCGGCACCGCCGACGACAAGTGCGGGGTCGCGCTGCACGCCGCGACGCTCGCCGCGCTCCTGGGCGCGGGCGATCTGCCGGTCCACGTCAAGGTCCTGATCGAGGGCGAGGAGGAGACCGGCAACGGCACGCTGTCGAAGCTCGTCGCCGCCGACCCCGAGCGCTTCCGCGCCGACGCGTTCGTCATCGCCGACGGCTCCAACGTCTCCACGGGCACCCCGACGCTGACGACGTCCCTGCGCGGCATGGCCGTCGTCGACGTCACGGTCGACACGCTCGAGGCCCCGGTGCACTCCGGCGTGGCCGGCGGTCCGGGCCCGGACGCGCTGCTCGCGCTCTCGCGCCTGATCGCGTCGCTGCACCACGACGACGGCACCGTCGCGATCGAGGGCCTCGACGTCCTGCCGTGGGACGGCGCGGAGATCGACCCCGAGGACTGGCGGGCCGAGACCGGCGTCCTGGAGGGCGTCGACCTGCTCGGGTCGGGCCCGATCGCCGACCAGCTCTTCGTGCGCCCGTCGGTCACGGCCATCGGCATCGACGCGCCGACGGTCGACACGGCCGCCAACGCGCTGATCCCGCGGGCGAAGGCCCGCCTGAGCGTGCGCTTGGCGCCGACGCAGGACCCGGCCGCCGCCGCGCAGGCCGTGATCGCCCACGTCTTCGCCCACACGCCCTGGGGCGCGCAGGTGACCGTGGCCGAGGGCCCCGGCGCGCCGGGCGCGATCCTCGCCGGCGACGGCCCGATCGCCGAGGCCGCCGGCCGGGCGCTGGAGTCCGGCTACGGCGTCCCGGCGGTGCGGATCGGCTCCGGCGGCGCGATCCCGCTCTGCGCCGACCTCTCGTCGATCTACCCCGACGCGGCGTTCGTCCTCTGGGGCCCCGGCGACGAGCGCTCGCGGATCCACGCGGGCGACGAGTCCGTCGACCTGTCGGACCTGCACCGCGCGGCGGTGGCGGAGGTCGCGTTCCTCGTCGACCTCGCCTCCGCCGGGAGCTGAGCCGCCGGGTCGGCGCGGCGGCGTCAGCGGCGCGTCAGCCGCGGGCCGGTCACCCCGTCGTCGAGCGTGATGCTCTCGATCGGGTCGCCGTAGGACGTGATCCCGGAGCGTCCCGCGAGGTGGCCCCCGTAGTAGGGGTACTGCGGGTTCGTCGCGTCGCTGCCGGTGATCGCCCCGTCGCAGGCGAGGTGGTCGTAGGCCCGGCGCGCGACCTCCAGGCCGTCGCCGATCCCGACGCCGGCGCCGGTCTCGGCGTCCCGGTCGGTCACGATCACCTGCGCGATCCGGTCGTCGTCGATGAGCACCGCCGCCGAGCCGCCGCCGAGCCGCCGCCGAGCCGCCGCCGAGCCGCCGCCGAGCCGCCGCTCGACCGCTGGCGGGAATCCCCAGGAAGGCCCAGAAGAACGGCTCCTCCGCCCGCGAGAACGGCCTGCAGACGGCGAGCGACAGCACCGGGCTGATCCCCGCCGCGGACACGAGGCGCACCCGCACGCCCCGAGCGTAGGCGCGGTGCCTCCTGCCGCCGCTCAGCCGTTGAGCGCGCCGTCCAGGAAAGCGATCGCCTCGGCGATCGCGCTGGACGCCGCGTGCGTCTCTCGGAGCGCGTTGAGCATCACGAAGTCGTGCGTGATCCCGAGCTTGCGGGTGGCCTCGACGTCGACGCCGGCCTCGCGGAGCTTCGCGGCGTAGGCCTCGCCCTCGTCGCGCAGGACGTCCGCCTCGGCGGTGATGACGAGGGCCTTCGGCAGCCCGCGGAGCTGCTCGACCGTCGCGCGCAGCGGCGACGCGGTGATCTCCGCGCGGTCGCCCTCGTCGATCGTGTACTGGTCCCAGAACCACTGCATCCCGGCGCGGTGCAGGAAGTAGCCCGTCGCGAAGCGGTGGTACGAGCCGGTCTCGAACGCGGCGTCGGTGACCGGGTAGAAGAGCAGCTGGGCCGCGATCTCCAGGTCCCCGCGCTCCTTCGCCAGCAGCGTGATCGCGGCGGTGAGGTTGCCGCCGACGGAGTCGCCCGCGACCGCCAGCCGGCTGCCGTCGAAGCCCGCGTCCGCGCCCTGCGCGACGACCCACAACCCGACGGCGTAGGACTGCTCCAACGCGACCGGGTAGCGGACGTCCGGCGAGCGGTCGTAGTGGGGGAGCACGACGACGGCGCGAGCCCCGATCGCCAGCTCGCGGGCCAGCCGCTCGTGCGTGTCGGGCGAGCCGAAGACCCAGCCGGCGCCGTGGACGTAGAGGACGACGGGCAGCGGGCCCTCGACGCCGGCCGGACGGATCACGCGGACGGGGATCTCGCCGTGCGGCGTCGCGACGCGCTCGTCGCGGACGTCGGCGTCGGGGATCTCGCCGCCGGCCTGGACGGACTCGACCGTCGCGCGGCCGTCCTCCGGCGTCAGCTCGTAGAGGAACGGCGGGTTCGCGGTGGCCTCGACGAACGCCTGCGCGGCCGGCTCGAGGACGACGGGGGTGGGAGCTTCGGTGGGCATCTGGGGCCTCTCGGGGAACGGTGGGTCGGGCCCGAAGAACCTAGCGCACAATTGAATTGTGCACAATGTAATTGCGTGCGTCGCCGCCCGCGCTACGCTGAGCGCGATGCCTGAGACCCCGTCCACGTCCCCGCCGGACGACGCGCCCGCGGAGCTCTCGATGCTCCTGGACGACCAGCTCTGCTTCGGCCTCTACTCGGCGTCCCGCGCCGTCACGGGCATGTACCGCCGGCTGCTCGGGCCGCTGGAGCTGACCTACCCGCAGTACCTGGCGATGCTCGTCCTGTGGGACCGCGGCACGTTGCCGGTCGGCGCGCTCGGCGAGGCCCTGGACCTCGACTACGGCACGCTGTCGCCGTTGCTCAAGCGGCTGGAGGCCCGGGGGGTCGTCCGCCGCGAGCGTCGCGCCGACGACGAGCGCTCGGTACTCGTCGCGCTGACCGACGAGGGCGAGGCGTTGCGCGAGCGCGCCCGCCGGGTCCCGACGGAGATGGGCCGGGCGATGGGGCTCGACGCGGCCGAGCTCGCGGTGACCCGCCGGACCCTCGAGCGCCTGACGCGGTCGGTGGTGGCGGCCACGGCGGCCTGAGGGCCGTCACACGTAGTAGTTGTAGAAACAACTACACCGTGTCAGGATGCCCACGGCGCCGCCGGATCCCCCGACGGCCGAGGGAGGAGAGACCCATGTCGGACCCCGTGCTCGTCTTCGGCGCGACCGGAACCCAGGGAGGCGCGGTCGCCCGTGCGCTGCTGGGCGCCGGCGTCCCCGTGCGCGCCCTCGTGCGCGACCCGTCGTCCGCGAAGGCGCTCGCGCTCGAGGCCTCCGGTGCGCGGCTCGTGACCGGCGACCTGGAGGACCGCGCCTCGCTCGTCCGGGCCTTCGCCGGGGTATCGGCCGCCTACGCGGTCACGACGCCGTTCGGCGACGGCGCGGACGCCGAGGTGCGTCAGGGCGAGGCGATCGTCGACGCCGCCGAGGAGGCCGGGCTTCCGTGGCTGCTGCTGGCGTCGGTCGCCGCGGCGGACCGCGCGGACGTGCCGCACTTCGTCAGCAAGGCGCGGATCGAGGCGCGCCTGCGCGCGTCGACCGTCCCGTGGACGGTGGTCGCGCCGAGCTACTTCTACGAGAACGTCCTCGGCGCGCGCGAGCCGCTCTCGCGTGGCGAGCTGCCGCTGGCGGTGCCGTCGGACACCCCGTTGCACCAGGTCGCCCTGGACGACCTGGGCGCCGTCGTGGCCGCGGTGCTCGCGCGCCGCGACGAGCACCTGGGCGTCCGGGTCGAGGTCGCCGGCGACGCCCCGACCCCGGCGCAGATGGCGGCGGCGCTCGGCGCCCGCCACGTCCCGGTGCCGGTCGAGGAGATCCGCGCCCGCAGCGCCGACCTCGGCACGATGTACGCCTTCCTCTCCGGCCCGGGCTACGCGATCGACGTCCCGGCGCTGCAGGCCCGCTACCCGGAGGTCGCGTGGACGTCGTTCGCCGACTGGGCGGCGGGGCAGGGCCTGCGGGGCTGATCCCGGGCCGGCCGCGGCTCCTGGTCCGATGCGCGCAGCACGCCGGCCAACGTGACGCGGAGCGTTCGGCTCCTAGGCCAGGGTCCAGAACGCGTCGTTGCCGACCGGGTGCTCCTTGGCGCCGGCGGCGACGAGCTTCGCGCGGGCCTCGTCGCGGTCCTCGAGGTTGAGGACGCCCGCGACCTCCTGCGTGGAGAGCGGGAAGCCGCCGGGGGTGCCGGCCTCCTCGTCGGCCCAGCGCAGGACCTCGAGGGGGTCCTCGGCCCACGGGCGCTGGTCGAGCCCCGGGGCGACGTTGGCGACGAGCGTCTCGATCCCCAGCGGGGTGTGGAAGCCGGGGGCCTCGAGCGACAGGTCGCCGGCGCCGACGACGTAGCTCGGGCAGGTGTAGCGGCGGCCCGGGCCCGCGTCCTCGCCGTCGCGGGGCTTCCAGTCGTCGCCGGAGTCGGCGAGCTTCTGGTCCAGCGCGAGCGCGGCGGCGGTCGGGTGGCGGGTGTCGTGCAGGTCCGTGAGGAACGCCTGCTCGACGGCGTCCTCGGCGATCCAGCCGCGGACCTCCTGGACGTCGAAGCCGGCGCGCGTCAGGGCGGTGTCGATCGTCTCGTCGGACGAGAGCTCCTGGCCCTCGGACAGGGTCAGGACGTGCAGGCGACGAAGGAGCGAGACGGCGGCGTCGACGCCGAGGTGCTCGCGGACGGCGACGATCGCCCGGCACGCCGGCCACGTCGCGCCGATGGGGCGCGCGTCACCGGTGAACAGCGGCTGGCCGAGCGCGTCGAAGTGGCGCAGCGACGCCGCGGCGCGCTCGGGCGTGAAGCCCATCTTCTCGTAGGACGCGCCGCTCTCCGACAGGCCCGCCATCCGCAGCGACCAGTTGAGCTGGCTGCCGTAGCGCCACCGCAGGCGCCAGCGGATCGGCTCCGCGCTGAAGGCCCAGGGACAGGCCGGATCGGTGTAGGTCGTGACGTCGACGGTGGGCACAGGGCGACGCTAGCGGACCGGGGTCCGGAGCCCGGATCGACGGGGGGTTCGGCAGGACGATCCGGCGTCCACGGGAGGTGCCCCTCGGGCGCGTCCGCGGGCGGTCGGGGCGGCCCGCACCACGGCCGCGACGGCACGAAGCCGGGACGCCCGGCCTTGTCGACTCACGGTCAGCAGTGTACGGTCACTCGTGTTGATCGTCGGTCGACAGTCCGTCCCGATCCCAGGACCCCACCATGGACCAGCAGCTCCTCGAGACCCTCAACGCCTTCCTCGTCCAGCACCACGACGTCCGGGTGCCGGTCGTCGACTTCGTCGTCTCCGCCCAGGTCGCGATCGCGATCCTGGTGATCGGGCTGTTCGTGCTCGGCCGCCGCGCGACCCGGCGCGGCGCCTTCCTCGCCGGCTGCAGCGCCGCGACCGGCGTCCTGGCGGCGCAGGGCATCACGGCGCTCGTCGACCGGGCGCGGCCGTTCGTCGCGGACCCCGTGATCCAGGTGATGGTCCACCACGGCCCCGACCGGAGCTTCCCGTCCGACAGCGCCACGGGCGCGTTCGCGATCGCCGTCGCCCTCTACGCGTACGCCCCGCGGTGGGGGCGGGCGATCCTCGTCCTGGCGGGGCTCCTCGCCGTCGGCCGCGTCGCGGTCGGCATGCACTACCCGACGGACGTCCTCACCGGCGCCGTCCTCGGCGCGCTGACCGCGATCGTGCTGCGCGCCGCGCCGATCCGGACGCGGCTGGAGCGGCTCGCCGACGAGCTCTCGCGCGTGGCGAGCCTGGGCTGGGCGGGCGACCGCCGCCGACCGGTCCGGCCGGCCGGGACGGCCTGACCCCGGGGCCGGGCCGGCATCGGCCGGCGGGGGCCGGGCCCGCCGACGGCGGCACGCGCGGCCCTCGGGCTGCGCCGTCCTCCAGCCTCAGGCCACCGACCAGAAGGCGTCGGTGCCGACCGCGTGCTCGGTCGCCCCGGCCTCGCGCAGCGCCGTCCGGGCGGCGTCGCGGTCGTCGGAGTCGGTGAGCGCCGCGACCTCCTGGGTGGCGAGCGGCACCGGGGCCCAGCGCAGGACCTCGAGCACGCCCTCCGCCCACGGTCGGCGCTCCAGGCCGGGCGCGAGGTTGGCGACGACGGCCTCGACGGCGGACCACGGCTGGAAGCCCGGCACCTCGGCGGTGGTCCCGTCGGCGGCGAGCACGAAGGTCGGGCAGGTGTAGCGGCGACCGGACGGTCCGGCGGCCCACTCCCAGTCGGCCTCGACGTCGGCGAGCTTGTGGTCCAGCGCCAGTGCGGCGGGTCCCGGGGTCCGCGCGGCCTCCAGGTCCGCCCGGAACGCCGTCGCCGTCGCGTCGTCCTGCGCGCGGGCGAGCAGCTCGGCGGGGTCCAGGCCCGCGACCTCGCAGGCGTCGGAGAGCACGTCGGGGTGGTCGATCGGCCGCGCCTCGGCCAGGCCCGCGACCCGCAGGGCCCGGAGCAGGCGGACGGCGCCGACCTCGTCCGTCGCACGGGCGGCGACGACCAGGCGGCAGGCGTCCCACGTCCCCGCGGGGTCGCGGCGCTCGGCGCGGGACAGCGGCATCCCGTAGGCGTCGAAGTGGCGCAGGATCTCGGCGTTCTTCACCGCGTCGAAGCCCTTGGCCTCCTGCGCGGCGGCGTCGCGCGCCAGGCCGACCATGCGGACGGTCCAGTCGAGCTGGTCGCCGAAGCGCCAGGCCAGGCGCCAGCGGACGGGCTCGGCGCTGTACGCGAACGGGCACGCGGGGTCGGTGAACTCGGCGACGGCGAGACGGCTCATCACCCGACGCTACCCGCTGCGGGGCGTCGCACAACGGCGGACGGCCCGCCGTCCTCGAGGGGCGACGGGCCGTCCGTGCGGCTGGGATCGGGCCGGCCGTTCCGACGGGCCCGACCGCGGCAGGGGGTGGATCCGCTCCGCCCGTGGGACGGATCGGACCCGGCGCCCCCGGAGCGCGAGGCGTCCGGGGGACGGTCGCGGCTACTTGCCGGTGAGCTTGTCCTTCGCGGCGTCGATCGCGTGGTCGACCTTGTCCTTGAGCTTGCCGACGTTCTGGTCGGTCTTGCCCTCGGCGCGGAGCTGGTCGTCGTTGGTGGCGGCGCCCGCCGTCTCCTTGACCTTGCCCTTGAGCTTGTCCGTGTTCCCGGTCATGTGATCGTCCTCGGGTCGTGGGGTCGGGTGCCGTGGCGGTGGTCGCCGCAACGCCCTCGTCCTCCGCCTACCCGTTCTCCGTGGGGGCACACGGCGGCACCCGGCGATCCTCCGGCCACCGGACGTCGGGGGTGCCGACGGGGCGCTCGGCGACCCGATCGGCGTCGATCCCGGCTCAGCGGCCGGAGGGGTCCCGGGGATCCGGTCGGTCCGGGTGTGGGCGACCGGGGCTCCCGACGCTCCAGGTCGCCGCCGCCCCGCCGGCGCCGAGCCGGCCGCGGAAGAGGCTCGCCAGCCGCTCGCGCAGACGCATCGCGCGGACCCGGACGTCGCCGAACCACGTGAAGCCGGTCAGGATCACGACGGGCGCCCCCGCCGGCCCGCGGAGCCCGGCCTCCTGACGGACCTTGCCGAAGCCGGACCGCGACCGGACATCGACGACGACCCCCTCGGGCACGAGCAGCGTGACGTCGCCGAACACGCTCGACGCCTCGACCTGGACGCTGGCGTGCGCGACGACGGCCTCGCGCAGGTCGAGGTCGATGTCGCCGAAGACGGTCGACCAGCGGCCGACGTACGGCACGCGCCACGGGCCGTCCTGGCGCAGGTCGGCGAAGACGGCCGTCCGGCGCTCGGGGGACCGGGCGGCGAGGTGAGCGGCCGACGCCACCGGGTCCGACCAGCCGACGGGTGGCGGCGCCCCGTCCGCGGGCGCGGGGTCCGGCAGGTCGGCGGTCAGGTCCGCGAGCTCGTCGCGGGTCGTGGCGCGGCTCGCGGCGCCGATCCGGTCGGCGAGCTCCTCGAACGTGAGGCGGCCCTCGGCGGCGGCGTCGCGGAGCAGGTCCATGACGTGCTCGCGCTCCGCGTCCGACGCGCGGATGGGCGGTCGGCGCGGCGTCGGGTCCGGCCGCCGCGGGGCCGGCGGCTCCTCGGGACGGTCCGCCATCGACCGATCGTACTCGCGGCGCTCCGCGAGCAGGACGGGTCGCGCCCCGGGGCGCCTCCGGGCGCGCCCGGAGGCCTCCTGCGTCAGCGCGCGAGCTTCTTGTAGGTGAGGCGGTGCGGGCGGTCGGCCTCGTCGCCGAGCTCGTCGCGGCGCCACGCCTCGTAGGCCTGCAGGTTGCCCTCGAACCAGTTGGCGGTCGAGTTGCCCTCGAAGGCGAGGATGTGGGTCGCGATGCGGTCGAGGAACCAGCGATCGTGGGAGATGACCACCGCGCAGCCCGGGAACGCGAGGAGCCCGTCCTCGAGCGCCTGCAGCGTCTCGACGTCCAGGTCGTTGGTCGGCTCGTCCAGCAGCAGCAGGTTGCCCCCGCGGCGCAGCAGCTTGGCGAGGTGGACGCGGTTGCGCTCACCGCCGGAGAGGTTGCCGACCTTCTTCTGCTGGTCGCCCTTCTTGAAGTTGAACGACGCCACGTACTGGCGGGAGTTCATCTCGCGGTCGCCGACCTTGACGTAGTCGAGCTTCTCCGAGATCTCCTCCCAGACGTTGTTGTTCGGGTCCAGGTTGTCGCGCGACTGATCGACGTACGAGAGGTCGACGGTCTCGCCGAGCTTGATCGTGCCGCTGTCGGGCTTCTCGAGGCCGGTGAGGAGCTTGAACAGCGTCGACTTGCCGGCGCCGTTGGGGCCGATGACGCCGACCATGCCGCCGGGCGGCAGCGTGAACGAGAGGTCCTCGAACAGGAGCTTGTCGCCGAACGCCTTCGACAGGCCCTGCGCCTCGATGACGGTGTCGCCGAGCCGCGGTCCGGGCGGGATCGTGATGCGCGTCTCGTCGAGGCGCATCGCCGACTGCTCCTTCATCAGCTCGTCGAGGTTGTTCAGGCGGGCCTTCTGCTTGACCTGGCGACCCTTGGGGTTCTTGCGCGACCAGTCGAGCTCCTCGTTGATCCGCTTCTGGCGGGCCACGTCGGTGCGCTTCTCCTGGGCCATGCGCTTGGCCTTGTTGTCCAGCCAGCCCGAGTAGTTGCCTTCGAACGGGATCCCGCGGCCGCGGTCGAGCTCGAGGATCCAGCCGGCCACGTTGTCCAGGAAGTAGCGATCGTGGGTCACCGCGACGATCGTGCCCTTGTAGGCCTCGAGGTGGCGCTCCAGCCAGGCGACGGACTCGGCGTCGAGGTGGTTGGTCGGCTCGTCCAGCAGCAGCAGGTCGGGGGCCGAGAGCAGCAGGCGGGCGAGCGCCACGCGGCGCTTCTCGCCGCCGGAGAGGTCGACGACGTTCCAGTCGCCGGGCGGGCAGCGCAGGGCGTCCATCGCGTACTCGACCTTGGAGTCGAGGTCCCACGCGTCGGCGGCGTCGATCTCGGCCTGCAGCCGCGCGAACTCCGCGGCCGTCTCGTCCGAGTAGTTCATCGCCAGCTCGTTGAACTTGTCGACGAGGGCCTTGAGCTCCTTCAGGCCCTCCATGACGTTCTCGTGGACCGTCTTGGTGTCGTCGAGGTTGGGCTCCTGCTCGAGGATCCCGACCGTGGCGCCGGCCAGCAGCGTGGCCTCCCCGTCGAAGTCCGTGTCCTGCCCGGACATGATCTTGAGCAGGGACGACTTGCCCGAGCCGTTGATGCCCAGGACGCCGATCTTGGCCCCGGGGAGGAAGGACAGCGACAGGTCCTTGAACACCGTCTTGTCGGGCGGATGCACCTTGGTCAACTGGTACATCGAGAAGACGAACTGCGTGCTCATTCCCCCAACGGTACCGGGGTACGCGAGCGATCTTCGCCCGGGATCGCCCGTGGGGACGGGTTTCGCGGCACGGGACGCCCACGGGGGAGGGTCCGACCCGCGGGGCGACCGGCCCACCGGGGCCCGGGGGTCGTCCTCGATCGGGGGCGCGGCAGGGCCCGGAGGCCCGGTGCTACGGTCGATGTGCGACCCCGAGGGGGTTCGCCCGGACGAGAGGGACGCGCCGTACCCGGCACGACGACGGCGCCTCGAAGGGACCCCACCATGGCGTGGATCTCGCTCATCGCCGCCGGCCTGCTCGAGGTCGTCTGGGCACTCGCGCTCAAGCGCTCCGACGGGTTCTCCCGCGTTCCCGAGACGGCGGTCTTCGTCGTCGCGCTGGCCGCGAGCATGGCGCTGCTGGCCGTCGCGCTGCGCTCGTTCCCCGCCGGGACCGGCTACGCGGTCTGGACCGGCATCGGCGCGGTCGGCACCGCGATCGTCGGCATCGCGCTCCTCGGCGAGTCCGCCGCGCCGCTGCGGCTGCTCAGCGTGGCGCTGGTCGCCGCGGGGGTGGCGGGCCTCGCGCTCACGAGCGCGGCGGGGCACTGAGCCGGTGGCCACGCACGGGTCCGGAGGACGGGACGTCCCGTCCGTCGTGATCCCCCGGCCCTGCCCGGCCCTTCGGGCGGGATCCCGCGCCGGGGATGCATCCGATGGGGCACGCCGCGGGTAGTTTGAGGGCATGAGCCCGAAGCGCGCCACCCTCCGCGGTGCCGAGCGGACGTCGATCGACGGCGACCGCGCCGACGTCCTCGTCTGCGGCGCGTCGTTCGCCGGACTGGCCGTGGCGCGCGAGCTGGCGGGCCTCGGCCACGACGTCCTGGTGCTCGACCGCTACGAGATCGGCGAGCGCCAGACCTCCGCCTGCGCGGTCCCCACGCCCTGGCTCGACGCGCTCGGCATCCACGAGGCGCGGCGCTCCGAGCTGCCGCACATGTCGTTCACCACCCCGCACGGCAGCGCGCGCTACCGCCTGCCGTGGACGTGGACGAGCTTCGACTACCGGACGCTCTGCCACGAGCTCTGGGACCAGGCCGGCGAGGCGCGCTTCCACACGGCGAAGATCGAGGGCCGGACGCGCACCGCCGGGGGCCACGTCGTCCACACCGACCGCGGCGACGTCTCCGCGCCGATCGTGGTCGACGCGCTGGGCTGGCGGCGCAACCTGGCGCACCCGCACTACCAGCCGCCGAACGCCCCGCTCTCGCGCGGGCTCGAGGTGCACCCGCACGTCGACGCCGCCACGCAGGACGACAGCCTGGACTGCTGGGTCGACCGCTCGGTCATCCCGCGCGGCTACGCGTGGCGCGTCCCGGCCGGCGGCGAGTCGCGCGTCGGCGTCGGCTCCTACGACCCGCACGACCATGTCAAGGAGCCGACCCAGGAGGTCGCGCGCCGCCTGGACGTGGACGCCGTCCGGTACCAGGGCAACTGGTTCCCCCACAAGCTGCGCCCGGCGGCCGAGGACGGCGTCTTCTTCTGCGGCGACTCCGCCGGCCACTGCATCCCGGTCTCCGGCGAGGGCATCCGGACGGCCTTCATGTTCGGCATCCAGGCGGCGCGCGAGATCGCGAAGGTCCTCGACGGCGCCCAGACCCGCGAGCAGGCGCTCGTCGCCTACGCCGCGTTCTCGAAGACCCGCGCGCCGTTCTTCCGCAAGCTCCTGCTGCTCCAGCGCGTGATGCCGCGGATCCCGCCGCGCCTGTTGACCCTCGGCTTCCGGCTCGTCTCGCCGCAGCCGCTCATCGACCGCGCCTTCGGCTGGTACCTCGCGGCGGCGGACCCGGAGATGGCGCTGCGCGACCGGCCCGTGCGGCGGGCGGTCGCGGCGGGACCGGTGGCGGCGGACTGACGCCCTCCGGGCCCACCGCGTTCGCGCCCGTCCGGGGACCGGCTGCCGGGGCCGGTCCGCCGGGACAGCGTCGTCAGCCCAGCGCCGGGCGCCGCCGCGCCTGCACACCGCGCCGCTCGATCACGTGGTCGATCAGGCCGTAGTCCATGGCCTCGTCGGGCGTCATGAAGCGGTCGCGCTCGATGTCGCGGTTGATCTGCTCGATGTCCTGGCCGGTGTGCTCGACGTAGATCTGCTCGACCCGCTTCCGCAGGAACATGGCCTCGCGGGCATGGATCTCGATGTCCGTCGCCTGGCCCCGGAAGCCGCCGGACGGCTGGTGGACGAGGATCCGCGCGTTGGGCAGGGCGGCGCGCTTCCCGGGCGTCCCGCCCGCGAGGACGATCGATCCCATCGACATCGCGATGCCGCAGCAGACGGTCGTGACGTCGCAGCGGACGTACCGCATGGCGTCGTAGATCGCGAGGCCCGCGTAGACCTCGCCGCCGGGGCAGTTGACGTAGACGTGGATGTCCTTCTCGTCGTCGACCGCCTCGAGGTGCAGCAGCTGCGCGACGACGAGGTTCGCGACCTCGCTGTTGATCTCGGTGCCGAGGAAGATGGTGCGGTCGTTGAGCAGGCGGGAGTAGACGTCGAACGAGCGCTCGCCGCGGGCGCTCTGCTCGATGACCATCGGGACGAGGGGCATGGGGTCTCCGTTTCGGATCGAATTGCGCAACCGATCAGTTGCGCGTCATGGCCGACCATACACGCAACCGAATCGTTGCGTGTAGGCTCCGTGGCGAGCGACCCTCCCGGAGGACCGATGCCGACGCCCGCCGATCACGACCCCCCCGACCAGGACGCCACCGGGCGCGCGACCGACCCCCGCGCCGAAGGGAACGCCGGCCGCGGTGCCGACCGCCGCACCGACGGCGATGCCGGCCGCGGTGGCGACCGCCGAACCGACGGCGATGCCGGCCGCGGTGGCGACCGCCGAACCGACGGCGATGCCGGCCGCGGTGGCGACCGCCGAACCGACGGCGATGCCGGCCGCGGTGCCGGCCCCCGCGCCGAAGGGAACGCCGACCGGGGGACCGACCGAGGTGCCGGCGGCGCGGTCGAGGACCGCGACGGCACGGGCCTCCCGCCCCTGGACGCGGTGCGCCGTGAGCTCGTGCTCGACGCCGCCCCGGACGACGTCTGGGCCCAGGTCGCCGACGACGACGGGCTGGCGGGCTGGCTGGCCGACGAGGTCGACCTCGACGTCCGCGAGGGCGCGACGGGCACCGTCCGCGACGCCGGCGGCCGCCCGCGCCCGGTGGAGGTCGACGAGGTCGTCCCCGGCCGGAGGCTCGGGCTCGTCTGGCGCGACGAGGACGACCGGCCGGCGCTCGTCGACATCGCGCTGGAGCCGTTCGGGGCCGCGGGCACGCGGGTGGTCATCGTCGAGGTGCCGCTCGAGACCGTGCGCCTCGTCGCGCCGGCCGCCGACCGGATGCTGGCCGTCGGACGGCCGGGTGGGAGGGGCGCGCACGGCGGTGCCCAGGGTCCGACGGCGACGGCGGCCGGCCGGGTCCTCGCCGGCGTCCGGTGACGCCGCGTCCCGCAGCGGCCGCAGGTTCCGGGGCGGGGTCGCCGGTGGGCTCCGGCGTGTCGGCGGGTCCCGGCGTACCGGCGGGGTCCGGTGTCGGCGTCGCGGCGCCGGCCGACGTATCGCCGCCCGCCGGCCGTGGAGCGGCGGCGGGTCGTGCGGCGGCGTCCGGCGGCGGAGCGGCGTCGGGGCCGGCCCCGGACCTCGGCGCGGTCTTCGGCGCGCTCGCCGACGCCACGCGCCGCGACGTCCTGCGCCGCCTGGCCGGGACGGGGGACAGCGTGACCGCCTCGGCGCTCGCCGCCGACCTGCCGATGACCCGCCAGGCCGTTGCCAAGCACCTGCGCGCACTGGCCGACGCCGGCCTGGTCGTCGCCGCGCGCGAGGGCCGCGAGACCCGCTTCCGCGCGATCCCCGGCGCACTCGACGACGCCGTCTCCTGGATGGCCGCGACCGGCGCGCGCTGGGACGGTCGCCTGGACCGGCTGCGACGGAAGGTCGAGGGCGGCTGAGGGCGGCCGAGGACGCCCGCGGTCGCGGTCGATTCTGGACACCGTGTGGCGGACGATCGACCGGCCCTCTCCGTCCCGGCGGAGGCCGGGCCGACGCGCGGTCGATTCTGGACACCGTGTGGCCGATGATCGACCGACCCCCCCCGTCCCGGCGGAGGCCGGGCCGACGCGCGGTCGATTCCGGACACCGTGTGGCGGACGATCGACCGACCCTCTCCGTCCCGGCGGAGGCCGGGCCGACGCGCGGTCGATTCCGGACACCGTGTGGCCGATGATCGACCGACCCTCTCCCTCCCGGCGGAGGCCGGGTCGAACCGCGGTCGATTCCGGACACCGTGTGGCCGATGATCGACCGACCCTCTCCGTCCCGGCGGAGGCCGGGTCGAACCGCGGTCGATTCCGGACACCGTGTGGCCGATGATCGACCGACCCCTTCCGTCCCGGCGGAGGCCGGGTCGAACCGCGGTCGATTCCGGACACCGTCTGGCCGACGATCGACCGACCCCCCGCCCCGGCCGACCCTAGGCCCGGGCCCCGGCCGGCCCCCCTCCACGGGCCCCTCGCCCTCGACGTCCCCCGAAACGCCGCGCGCCCGGCAGGGCCGGGCGCGCGTTTGCGGCGTGAGGGGTGCAGACCCTCGTGCCGACCCGGTCCCGTCGCGATCGCGGTGCCCCGCGGCGACGGTCCGGGCCTCGGCGCCCGACCCGAGGAGAGAGACGGAGCAGGCGGGCGCCAAGTGGGGGACGGCCGGTTCGGCCGTGAAGGTCAGCGGTAGAGCGAGAACTCCGGCGCGCGGCGGTTCAACGACCAGTCACCGACCTCGCGGGCCTTGTAGGCGACCGGGTCGTGCACCGTGTGCGTGCGGACGTTGCGCCAGTGGCGGTCGAAGCCGTACGCCGTCGTCGTCGCCCGGGCGCCCTGGATCTCGAAGAGGCGGCTCGTGGCCGACAGCGCGACCTTCGTCGTCAGGATCTTGGCCTCGTAGACGGCGATCGCGGCCTCGGCGCGCGCTTCGTCGGTGAGCGACGGGCCGACGTCCAATGCCGCCTGCAGTGCGTCGCCGGCGCGGTCGGCGAGCAGGGCGGCGGCGCGGATCTCGGTGACGATCTCGCCGAGGTGCTCGAGGATGTAGACGTCGTCGGTGGCGACGTCGACGCCCGACGTCTCCCACGGCGTGCCGTTGGCCCGCGCCCACTGCTGGGCCTCGTCGAGGGCACCCTCGGCGGTGCCGATGTAGAAGTTCACGAACGCGAGCTGCCAGTGCGGCGTGACGAGCGTCTGGTACGCCGAGGGCGCGGCGCCGGGCGGGTAGCCCTCCTCGCCCGGGATCACCGCGCCGAGGATCTCGCTGCGCTGCACGCGGACGTCGTGGAAGTCGACGCCACCGGAGTCGGTCAGGCGCTGGCCGACGTTGTCCCAGTCGTCGCGCGCCGAGAAGCCGTCGCGGGTGAAGTCCGAGCCCGGGGCGTCGGACGGGAGGGAGACGAAGGCGAGCTCGCCCTCGAGCTCGACGGTGATCGACAGGTGGTCGCCGAGGCTGGCGCCGGACGCGAAGGTCCGCGAGCCGTTGAGGCGGTAGCCGTCGCCGTCCTTCGTCAGCGTCAGCGCCGAGCCGCCGCGCGGGTTCTGCACGCCGCCCCAGAACGTCCGCTCGGCGCCGTTGATGCGCGACAGCGCGTCGGCCTGCTCGGGCGTGCCGAACAGCTGGGCGACCCGGGTCTGCGCGTAGTGGTAGCCGAGCAGGTGGGCGATCGAGGTGTCGCCGCGGGCGATCCGGCGGACGAGCTGCGCGGCCTGCGCGAACGTCAGGCCGGCGCCGCCGTACTCGACGGGCTCCTGGACCTGGAGCAGGTCGTGGCGGCGCAGGAGCTCGATCTCGGCGCGCGGCGCGACGTTCGCGCGGTCGCGCTCCGCGGCGGTCGAGCGCAGCTCGAGCGCGACGCGGTCGGCGGCCTCCAGCAGCGCGTCGAACGCCTGGTCGGGGGTGGTCTGGGGAACGGTCGGCGTGCTCATTGCCGAAAAGTAGATCAGCTTTTGGATATTTCGCAACCGGGGATGTCGTGGAGGGCGTCCTGTAGCACCTCCAAGCCCCCGGCGCCAGGGCGATCGGCCGGCGGAGCGGGCTGTCGCGGCGCGGTACTCTGGGTGCAGTGGCCGGTTCCGTCTTCGACATCGAGCACGCACTCGGACTGCTCGAGCTGCGCCCCCCGTTCGGCAAGCGCGACGTGCAGCAGGCCCGCCGCTCGCTGGCCAAGCGGTGGCACCCCGACCTGGCCCCGCCCGGCAAGCAGTTCGAGCACGAACGGCACCTCAAGGGCATCAACGAGGCCGCCGACCGGCTGGAGAAGCTGGCCGAGGACTCGCACAACGGCGAGATCACCGCGACGGCCGTCAAGGTCAACGCCGCGGCCGCCCGCGCCGCCCGCGAGGAGGCCGGCCGCCGCGCGTACGAGAACGAGCAGGCCACCCGCGAGCGCGCCCAGCACGACCCGTTCGGCAGCCGCACGCCGGACCACTCGGTCGTCCACCGCTACGCCCGCTGCGTGTCGTACCCGGAGTGGGGCGTCGGCAACGTCACCGGCGTCTACTTCACCGGCGAAGGCGACGAGATCCTCCAGTTCGCCCGCGTGTCGTTCCACCTGGGCGTGCGAACGGTCCCGGCCGGCACGCTGCAGTTCGTCGACTTCAGCAAGCCCGACCCGGGCGCCGAGCGCGTCCAGCGCTTCATGACGGCCGCGCAGCACGCGATGGCCGAGGGCGAGTTCGCGATCGCGGCCAAGCGCCTGCTCTACGCCCGCGACGCCGACCCGGCCAACGCCGCCGTCCTGCGGATGCTGACCGTCGCGCTGCTGCAGGCCGACGACCTGCCCGCCGCCGCCCGCGCCGTCCGGGACTGGCTGCGCGCCGAGGGCGAGCGCCCCGCGCCACACCGCTTCGCCGCCCGCATCTACGAGGCCCAGGGCGCCAACCTCCAGGCCGAGGAGTCCGCCGCGCGCGTCGTGCGGCTGACCCCGGCCGACGGCGCTGCGTGGGCCCGGCTCGGCCGCCTGCGGCTGCGCCTGCACGACCGCGCCGGCGCGCTCCAGGCGCTCGAGCGCGGCATGGCGTTGGAGCCCACCGTCGAGGGCCTGCTCGACCTCGCGCTGGCCGCGCACCTCGCGGGCGACACCGGCCGCCAGGTCGACGCCTGCCTGCACGCGACGCAGCTCGCGGACCGCGGCCGCGCCCGCGGCCGGGACGACGACGTCGCCGGCCGCGACCCGGAGGACGGTGAGGAGCCGGTCGCCGGCGTCTCGGCCGCCCTGCGTGCCCGCGCCTGGTCGCGCTACGCCCACGCCCTGGCGCGGACGGACCGGACGACCGACGCCCTGGCCGCGGCCGACCGCGCGCTGGAGCTCGCGTCGGAGGACCGCGAGGTCCGCGACCTGCGCGACCGGCTCCGCGAGCGCGTCCCGCGCGAGCTGCAGACGGCCGGCTGAGCCCTTCACGACGCGGACACACCCGCACGGCGCGTCGCCGCTTGACTGGCGGGTGTGATCCCCCACGCAACCATCCCCCCGAACGCCCGCCGCCGGCGTCCGCGCGCCGCCGTCGCGGTCGGCGCCCTCGTCCTCGGCCTGACCCTCCCCACCGCGGCGGACGCACACCGCGGCCCGGCCGGCGGCCACCCCGGTACCGGCGGCGGCCACGGCCCCGTCCACCCGGGCGGCCCCGGTCACGGCTCCTCACCCGCCCGCCCCTGGGAGCGCAGCGCCCCGAACTTCGGCAGCGCGCTGGACCGCGTCGTCTACGCCCACCGGGGCGCCAGCGGCTATCGGCCCGAGCACACGCTCGAGGCCTACCGCCTGGCGATCCAGCAGGGCGCGGACTTCATCGAGCCGGACCTCGTCTCGACGAAGGACGGCCAGCTCGTCGACCGCCACGAGAACGAGATCTCCGGCACCACCGACGTCGCCACGCGCCCCGAGTTCGCGGACCGCAAGCGGACGAAGGTCGTCGACGGCACGACGCTCACCGGCTGGTTCACCGAGGACTTCACGCTGAAGGAGCTGCGCACGCTGCGCGCCAAGGAGCGCCTGCCGGCGATCCGCCCGGCGAACACCGCCTACGACGGCCAGTACCAGGTGCCGACGTTCCAGGAGGTCATCGACACCGCTCGCAGGGCGAGCAAGGCCACGCACCGGACGATCGGGATCGTCCCCGAGATCAAGCACTCGACGTACTTCCGCTCGGTCGGGATCGACCAGGAGTCCGAGGTCCTGAAGACGCTGCGGAAGAACCACCTCGACGACCGCCGCGCGCCGGTGATCGTCCAGTCGTTCGAGGTCTCCAACCTCAAGCTGCTGCGCCGCGAGTCGAAGGTCCACACGGTCCAGCTCCTCGACGCCCCGACGGCGAAGCCCGCGGACGTCGTCAAGGCCGGCGGCTCCACGACCTACGGCCAGATCGCCTCGCCGGCCGGTCTGAAGGACGTCGCGACGTACGCCGACGCGGTGTCGCCGAACACCGACTACGTGGTCCCGCGCGACGCGACGACCGGCGCGTCGCTCGCCCCGACGTCGTTCGTGAAGGATGCCCACGCGGCCGGCCTGCCGGTCGTGGTCTACACGTTCCGCCGCGAGAACTCGTTCCTCCCGCTGGAGCGCCGCTCGAGCACCGACCCGGCCGGGATCGGCGACCTGCAGGGCTACATCACGCAGTTCCTGCAGCAGGGCGTCGACGCGGTGTTCTCGGACGACCCGGACATCGCGGTCGCGGCGACGCGGGCGTTCGAGGCGTCGCAGCAGGGGCCGAAGCCGCCGCACGGCGGGCCGACGGGGCCGAAGGGCCCGCACGAGGGCCCCAAGGGCCCGCAGCGGCGCGCGGTCGCCGGCGCGGCGCGCTGATATGGGGGTCGGTTTGTCAAGCAGGTCGTGGGTGGTCGCGTCCGCGTGGCGGTCGTGGTCGGGGGTGTGTGGGCTGGGTTCTCTCGGT
>NZ_JBFAPC010000056.1:0-32399 GCF_040675535.1 Patulibacter sp. NPDC049589
GTAAGGTTTTCTGGTGGCCGTGGCGCTGCCGCGCGGCATGCGACGCCTCCCTCCGGTGGCCGCCAGGATCGCTACCTCCCAGGAAGGTTTTCTGGTGGCAGTGGCGCTGCCGCGCGGCGTGCGACGCCTCCCTCCGGTGGCCGCCAGGATCGCTACCTCCCAGGAAGGTTTTCTGGCGACCGTGCCGCTCGTCCGCCCGCGGGCCGGCCGGCGGCACCGGGGACCTACGCCTCGGCGAAGTACTCGGGGTGCTCGGCCTTGATCGACTCGAGCACCGAGAGCACCATCCGCAGGTGGTGGCGCAGGGCCTCCTCGGCGCGGTCCGGGTCGTGGGCCGCGACCGCCTCGAGCACCGCGCGGTGCTCGTCGATCATCTCGCCCATGTACTCCGGGACCGGCAGGCTGAGTCGCCGGACGCGGACGAGGTGCCCGTCGGCGCGCTGCGCGAGCGACCACGCGATGCCGTGGCCGGACGCCTCGCAGAGCGCCTCGTGGAACGCGTCGTCGAGGACGAAGAAGCGGTCGAAGTCGTGGTCGGCGTGCGCCTCGTCCTGCTGGGCGACGATCGCCTGGAGCTGCTGCAGCTCGGTGTCGCTGACCTTGCCGGCGGCCAGGCGGATCGCGGCGCACTCGAGCGCCTCGCGGACGAACTGCGCGTCGGCGACGGCACCGATCGAGATCTTCGAGACGAACGTGCCGAGCTGCGGGACGATCTCGACCATCCGGTCGTCGCGCAGGCGGACCAGCGCCTCGCGGACCGGGGTGCGGCTGACGCCGAGCGCCTCGGCGAGCTCGTTCTCCGACAGCCGCCGGCCGGGCTCCAGCCGCCCCGCCACGAGCGCGTCCCGGAGCGCGTCGTACACCCGTTGCCGGGTCCCGCCACGGGCCCGGTCGGCGAGCGCGATCCTGAGGTCCGGCGGGGGCACGCTTGCATACTAGGTGGGCGGGCCCGTGCGGTGACCGGCCGGTGACGCCCCACCGGCACTTGGTCGCCATCCGCTCGCCGGGGACGAACCGACCGCGACCACGGTCCGCCCCACCGGCACCTGGTCGCCATCCGCTCGCCGGGAGCGAACGAACCGCGACCACCACCCGCGCTCCCGCGGCCGATCCCGCGGACGGGCTCCCCCGCCGCTCAGTCCCGCGGGTCGGGGATCGCGACGTAGCGGTACTGCAGGTACTCCTCGATGCCCTCGGGGCCACCCTCGCGGCCGAAGCCCGAGTCCTTGATGCCGCCGAACGGCGCGGCCGGGTTGGAGACGAGGCCCGTGTTGATGCCGAGCATGCCCGCTTCGATCGTGCGCGAGACGCGCAGCAGGCGCGCGGCGTCGTTCGTGTACGCGTACGCGACGAGGCCGTACTCGGTGTCGTTGGCCAGCCGCACGGCCTCCTCCTCGGTCGAGAACGTCGTGATCGGCGCGACCGGTCCGAAGACCTCCTCGTGGAGGATGTTCGCGTCGAGCGGGACGTCGGTCAGGACCGTCGCCGGGTAGTAGCGGCCGTCGGACTTCTCGGTGCCGCCGGCGGCGAGCGTCGCGCCCTTCTCGATCGCGTCGGCGACGAGCTCGCGGACCTTCTCCACGGCGTCGTCGGAGACCATCGGCCCGAGCGTCGTGCCCTCGGCGGTGCCCGGCCCGAGGACGAAGGAGTCGGCCATCTCGATGAGGCCCTTCGTGAACTCCTCTGCGACGGACTCGTGCACGAGGAAGCGGTTGGCCGACGTGCAGGCCTGACCGCCGTTGCGGAACTTGGCGATCTTCGCGCCCTCCAGCGCGGCGTCGACGTCGGCGTCGTCGAAGACCACGAACGGCGCGTTGCCGCCGAGCTCCATCGACATGCGCAACAGCGCCTTGCCGCCCTGCTCGGCGAGGTTGCGGCCGACGGGCGTGGAGCCGGTGAACGAGAGCTTCGCGGTGCGCGGGTGCTCGATCAGCGCGGTCGTCGTCTCACGCGAGTTCGTCGTCGTCAGGACCGAGACGGCCTTCGGCGGCAGGCCGGCCTCGATCAGGATGCCGGCCAGCGCCAGCATCGTCAGCGGGGTCAGCTGCGGGGGCTTGATGACGACGGAGCAGCCGGCCGCCAGGGCCGGCGCGATCTTGCGGGTACCCATCGCCAGCGGGAAGTTCCACGGCGTCACGAACACGCAGGGACCGACCGGGTCGCGCTGCGTGAGGATCCGACCGCCCGTCGACTCGTGGAACGCGTGGCGTCCCTCGATCCGGGTCGCGCGCTCGGAGTACTCGAGCAGGAACCCGCTCGCGTACGCGACCTCGCCCTTGGAGTCCGGCAGCGCCTTGCCCATTTCCAGCGACATCAGCTCCGCGAGCTCGTCGGACCGCTCGTTGACGAGCTCCCACGCGCGCCGCAGGACGTTGGACCGCTCGCGCGGCGAGACCGCGCGCCACTCCAGGAAGCCCTCCCACGCGCCGTCCATCGTGGCCTGCGCGTCCTCCGGCGACGCGTCGGTGACGTGGGCCAGGACCGAGTCGTCGGCCTTGTCCGTCACGACGAAGGTGTCGCCGCCGAGCTTCGTCCACCCGCCGTCGATGTGGCTCTGCGCGGGGACGCGCAGCGGGAGGTCGGGAGTCTGCTCTTCGGCCATGGTGGTCCTCGCTCTGCTCGGTTCCTGGGTCGGCGTCCGACCCCCGGCGCGCGTCGCAGCTGCCGGTCGATCCATCCTGTCACGCGCCTTCCGGCCCTCCGGCGGGACGCCCCGTCGCGGGTGCCGGCGCGTCGCCGGACGACCCGTGCGGTCCGTACCCCGGGGGTCGTGGGGTCATGCGGGAGCGGGTCTCGGCCGATCCCGGCCGGTACCCCACCCGTCGAGTCCGCCGACATCCGTCAGCCGGAGTTCGCCCGACGCCGGGGCGGCCCGACACCCGCCGACGCAGGCCACGGTCGAAACCGGACACCCCGTGGCCGACGATCGGCCGACCCCCAACCGGCCGACACCCGCCGACGCAGGCCACGGTCGAAACCGGACACCCCGTGGCCGACGATCGACCGACCCCCGGCGTCGCCCCGCCCCGCCGCGGGCCCCTCAGTCGAAGACGACGACCTGCCGCACGCCCTCGCCCCGCGCGAGCCGTTCGAAGCCCGCGTTGATCTCGTCCGGGCGCAGCCGGTGGGTCAGCAGGCGATCGACCGGCAGCCGGCCGGCGCGGTAGAGCGCGACGAAGCGCGGGATGTCGCGTTCGGGGACGCACGAGCCGAGGTACGAGCCGCGCAGCGTGCGCTCCTCGGCGGTCAGCGAGACGGCGGAGATCGTCAGCTCGGCGGAGGGGTGCGGCAGGCCGACAGTCGTGGTCGTGCCGCCGCGGCGGGTCGCGGCGTAGGCGTCCGCCAGGACGCGGGCCGAGCCGACGGTCTCGATGCCGTGGTCCGGGCCGCCGTCGGTCAGCGCCTTGACCTGGGCGACGACGTCGTCGCCGGAGTGGATCGCGTGGGTGGCGCCGAGCTCGCGGGCCAGCGCGAGCTTCTCCTCGACGACGTCGACCGCGATCACCGGGTGGGCACCCGCGGCAACCGCGCCGATCAGCGCCGCCAGGCCGACGCCGCCCAGGCCGAAGACCGCGACGGACTCGCCGGGCCGGACCTGCGCGGCGTTGACGACGGCGCCGACGCCGGTGAGCACCGCGCAGCCGAAGAGCGCGGCGATGTCCCACGGCACCTCGGGGTCGATGCGGACGACCGAGCGCGCCGACACCACGACGTGGTCGCTGAAGCCGGACACGCCGAGGTGGTGGTGGACCTCGCCGACGTCGTCGTGCAGGCGGCGGCCACCGGCCAGCAGCTCGCCCCGGCCGTTGGCCGCCGCGCCCGGCTCGCAGAGCGCCGGCCGGCCCTGGCGGCACGGATCGCAGGAGCCGCACGAGGGAACGAAGGCCATGACGACGTGGTCGCCGACCGCGAAGCCGAGCGCCCCGCTTCCGCCGTCGGCGCCGGCGGGCCGGGCGGTCCCCTCCCCCAGCGCGACGACCTCGCCCGCGACCTCGTGCCCGAGCGCCATCGGCGTCGGCCGCGGGCGGTCGCCGTTGACCGTCGAGAGGTCCGAGTGGCACAGGCCCGCGGCGCGCACGCGGATCAGCAGCTCGCCGCGCTCCGGCGGGTCGAGGCGCAGCGTCTCCTGCGTCAGCGGCCGGGTCTCGTCGTACGGCCGGGCGACGCCGGTCTCGCGGAGGACGGTCGCGGTCGTGGTGGTCGGGAGCGTCCCGCTCGCGGCGCTCACGCGTGGGCCCCGACGCGGTCCCATCGCCCGGCCCTGCGTCGGCGCACCGGAGCCGTCGCCTGCGAGCGTCCGGACCCGCGTCGCCGCTGCGGATCGGTCGTCCGCCGGCGTCCGGCCTCGCGTCCGCCGTCGCCCCGGAACCCGTCGATCGCCGCCATCGGGCCATGCTATGCCTCGATGGTGAACTTCGCCCGGGACACCGTGGACGCCGCCGATCCGGACGCGACGGCCCTGATCGAGCTGGCGCGCGACGGGTCGCGGCGGGTCTGGTCGTTCGGCGAGGTCGCCGACGGTGCGGCGCGGCTGGGCGGCCTGCTCGCCGCCCGCGGGGTGGGCCGCGGCGACGTCGTCATGACGCTGATCGGCAACCGGCCCGAGTGGGTGCTGACGATGGTCGCGTGCTTCCGGATCGGCGCGGTCGTCCTGCCGTGCACCGAGCAGCTGCGCGCGGCGGACCTGCGGTCGCGGCTCGACGCGCTGCCCGGCGGCGTGCGGCTGATCGTCGCCGACGACCGCAACCGCGACGTCCTCGCGGAGGCGGCGCCGGACGCGGACGTCGTCTGGATCCAGGACCCGGACCTGCTGCAGGCGGACCCGGCCCCGGCCGTCGACCTGGAGCCCGCCGACGGCTGCCTGATCACCTTCACGAGCGGCACCTCCGGCCGCGCGAAGCCCGTCCTGCACGGGCAGCGGTACCTGACCGGCCAGGCCGTCCAGGCCGAGCACTGGCTGGGCGCCGGGCCGGACGACCTCGTCTGGTGCACCGCCGCGAGCGGCTGGAGCAAGAGCGCGCGGAACGTCTTCATCGCGCCGTGGCTGCGCGGCGCCGCGGCGCTGCTCCACGACGCCCGGTTCGACCCGGCCGAGCGGCTCGAGCTCCTCGTCCGCGAGCGCGTGACCGTCCTCTGCATGGCCCCGACGGAGTACCGCGTGATCGGCGCCCGCGCGATCGTGCCGGAGCTGCCGGACTGCCGCGGCCTCGTCGCCGCCGGGGAGGCCCTGAACCCCGAGGTCATCCGCGCCTGGCGGGAGGCGACCGGCCTGACGATCCGCGACGGCTACGGCCAGACGGAGACCGGCCAGATCACCGGCGTGCCGCCCGGCGGCGAGGTCCGCCCCGGATCGATGGGCCGCCCGCTGCCGGGCGTCCGCGCGTGGATCGACGCGGGCGAGCTCGTCGTCGACCCGGCGACGGTGCCGACGTTCTTCCTCGGGTACCTCGGCGCTGACGACGGGCCGGCGGACGGCACGCCCGCCCCCGGCGCGGCCCCGTCGGCCCACGGCGCGGCCCCGTCCGCCGCCAGTGCGGTCCCGTCGGCCCACGGCGCGGCCCCGTCGGCCGCCAGTGCGGTCCCGCCCGCCGCCGGCGCGGCCCCGCCCGCCGCCAGTGCGGTCCCGTCGGCCGACGGTGCGGCTGCCGCCGACGCTGCCCCTCCCACTCCCGACTCCATCCCACCTGCCGACCGCGCCGCCTCCGGCGAGGTCTGGCGCACCGGCGACCGCGTGACGCAGGACGACGACGGCTACCTCTTCTTCGAGGGGCGGACCGACGACGTGATCATCAGCGCCGGGTACCGGATCGGGCCGTTCGAGGTCGAGTCGGCGCTCGTCTCGCACCCGGCCGTGGCGGAGGCCGCCGCGGTCGCGGCACCGGCCCCCGAGCGCGGGTCCGTCGTCCGTGCCGTGGTGGTGCTGCGTGACGGCCACGCTCCGTCCGACGCGCTGGCGCGCGAGCTCCAGGACCACGTCAAGGCCCAGACTGCGCCGTACAAGTACCCGCGCATCGTCGAGTTCGTGGACGAGCTGCCGAAGACGTCCAGCGGGAAGGTCCGCCGGAAGGACCTGAGGGAGGGCCGGAGCCAGGGCTCGCAGGCCGGAGCCGGGGCCACGCCCGGCGGCCGCGGCGCGGCAGGTCGCTCGGCTTCGGCCGCCGGCTCCGCCCCTCGGGGGCCGCGTGACGACGACGGCTCGCAGGCCGGAACCGGCACCACGAGCGACGGGGCGTCCCGATGACCTCCCGCGACCGCGGCGCCGCCGCCGTCGCCCGCGACCTGGCGCGGATCGTCGGGGACGTCCACGTGCGTGAGCCCGTGCCTGCCGAGCTGCTGCAGGACGCGACCGAGACCCGCGGCGTGCGGGGCGAGGCGTTGGCCGCGGTCTTCCCGGCCGACGCCGAGGAGACCGCCGCCGTCGTCCGCTGGGCCGGCGCGCAGGGCGTGCCCGTCGTGCCGCGCGGCGGTGGGACCGGCTACTCGGGCGGGGCGGTGCCGGACGCCGGGTCGATCGTCCTGGCGACCGACCGCCTGACCGGCCCGCCGACGATCGTCCCCGAGGCGTGGCGCGGGACGTTCGGCGCCGGGACCGTGACCGCCGACCTCCAGCGGCGCTGCCTCGAGGCCGGGCTCTTCTTCGCGCCGAACCCCGGGTCGGCGGAGTCGTGCCGGATCGGCGGCAACGTCGCGACGAACGCCGGCGGGCCGCGGTCGTTCCGGCACGGCTCGACGCGCGCGTGGCTCTCCGGGCTGGAGGTCGTGCTGCCCGGCGGCGAGCTCGTCCGCCTCGGCGGCGACGCCCGCAAGAGCGTCGAGACCCTCGACCTCCTCGGCCTGCTCTGCGGCAGCGAGGGCACGCTCGGCGTGATCACCGAGGTCACGCTGCGACTGCAGCCGGCGCCCGAGGTGGCGCTGCCGGTGCTCGCGGTCTACCCCGACCGGGACACCGGCCTGGCCGCGATCGCCGCCGCGATGGCCTGCGGCGTCGTCCCGACGGCGCTGGAGTTCCTCGACGGCGGCGCGCTGCGGGCGGCCGCGCAGACCTTCCCGGGCGGCCTGCCGGAGGCGGCCGCCTTCGCGGTCATCGCCGAGGCGCTGGGTCCCGCGGACATCGCGGCGCTGGAGGCCGCCGCCCTGGCCGAGGCCCTCGCCGACGACGCGCTGAAGGTCGTGCGGCCGGACACCCGCGCCCGCGTCGAGGCCCTCTGGGCCTGGCGCGACGGCGTGTCGCTCGCCGTCGTCGCGGCCCGCGGCGGCAAGCTCTCCGAGGACGTCGTCGTCCCGGCCGAGCGGCTCGGTGAGGCACTGGCCGCCGTCGACCGTCTGGGGGCCGAGCACGGCGTGCCGGTCACCTCGTGGGGGCACGCCGGCGACGGCATCCTCCACGCGACCGTGCTGGTCGACCGCAACGACGCGGCCGCCCTGGCCGGCGCGCGCGACGCCGCCCACGCGATGCTCGGGATCGCCGCCGACCTCGGCGGCGCCCTCAGCGGCGAGCACGGCATCGGCTCGGTCAAGCTCGCCGGCGCGGCGGCTCTGGACCCCACGGTCCTCGCGACCCAGCGCGCGGTGAAGGACGCGCTGGACCCCCGCGGCACCATGAACCCGGGCCGGAAGCTGCCGCCGGCCTGAAGGGCGGGGCGGAAGCAGGCCGGCCTGACGGGCGTCCTGTCGACGAAGCGCCTGCAGGATGGACACCACCCACCCTCGACGCCCCGTCGAGCGTGCGGTCCTTCGTCCCTGACGAGGAGCAGCGCACGCTCGACGGCGGGGCGCGTCTTCCCCGACCGCCGGGGTCCCGGCAGCCCCGGCCCACCCCCGATGTCTCACCGAGAGTGCGCTGCTTCGCCCCTGACGAGGTGCAGCGCACTCTCGACCACCCACCGCCGCCCCACCCCGCAGTCCCGGCAGCCCCGACCCCGGCCCACGGCCGCCCCACCTCCTCCGACCGGCGCGACGCGGGGCCTCAGGCCAAGAGCCCCGACCCCACCCAGTCCGACGGCCCGGCCGCCCCGCGCGGCGCGAAGAAGTAGCCGCCGCCGACCGGCGTGACGTAGTCGGTCATCGGCTCGCCGGCCAGGCGCGCCTGGATCTTCGCGAACTGGCGCTCGATGCTCGCGTTGTGGGCGACGAACAGCAGGCCGGTGTCGAGCTGGCCGGCCTCGTCGAAGCCGCGCGAGTAGTTCGTCGCGCGGCGGACGATGCGCTGCGGGCGGGTCGCCGCGGTACGCGGGTTGGCCATCCGGATGTGGGCGTCCAGGGGGACGCGGTCGCCCTTCGGGTCCAGGTCGTAGCGGGGGTCCTGGCGCTCGTGGTCGCCGCCCATCGGCGCCCCGGTGTCGCGGCGCCGGCCGATCATGTTCTCCTGCTCGCGCAGGCCGACGCGGTCCCAGAACTCGACGTGCATCCGGATCACGCGCAGCACGGTGTAGGTGCCGCCCGCGGTCCAGGCGGGCTCCGGAGCGCGACCCGCGACCCACACCAGGCCGCCCTCGTCCTTGGCGTCCGGATTGGCGGTGCCGTCGCGGAAGCCGAAGAGGTTGCGCCGCGCGCCGTGCGGCGACGGGGCCCGATCCGCGCTCTGGAAGCCGTCGATCGTCCAGCGCAGCGCGAACGCGTCGCGGACCGGCCGCAGCAGCTCGCGGACGGCGTGGACGACGGTGTCGCGCCGGTTCGCGGCGACCGTCACCAACACGTCGCCGTGGCTGCGCGCCGGGTCGAGGTCGTCGTCCGGGAACGCCGGCATCGCGATCAGCTCGGCCGGCCGGCGGTCCCGCAGGCCGTAGCGGGCGTCGAACAGCGACGCGCCGAACGCGATCGTGACCGTCAGCGCGTCGGGTGCGACGACCACGCCGAGCGTCCCGGAGTCCGCCGGCGGCGCGTCGACGTCGGAGAGGTCCGGCGCCGCGGTCGTGCCCTGCGAGAGCTCGCGCGCCCGGGCGCTCAGCGAGCGCAGTCCCTGGATCAGCGCGCCGCGGTCGGCCGCGATGGCGTCGAGGGCGAGGTGCGTGACGGCGTCGGTCTGCGGCGTCAGGATCCCGCTCTGGTGCGGGCCGTCGAACGGGAACCGCGCGTCGAGACCCGCCGCGCCGGTCGACGGGAGCGCGGCCGGCGGCGGCGCGTCGTCCGCCCGGGCGGCCTCGGCCGTACCGGCGCCGATCAGCGCGCCGGCGCCGAGCGTCCCGGCGGTGCGGAGCAGGAAGGCGCGGCGATCGGTGCTCATCGGGACTCCGGGATCTTCGGGACGTCGGGGGGCAGGACGGTCTCCAGCGTGCCCGGCACGGCGGCCAGGGCCTCGAGCGCGGCGCCGAGCGCGCCGGTCAGGCGGGCCCGCTCGGTCGACCCGAGCGCGTCCAGCCGCGGGGTCGTGCCGTGATGGCCGCGGCGGATCCCGGCGAGCACGCCGCGTAGCTGACCCATGCGGGTCTCCACCGGCTCGAGCGCGTCCCCGCGGCCCTGCAGGATCGGCCGCAGCGTGCCGAGCACGACGCCCGTGGCGTCGACCGACGCCGCGGTGGCGACGACGCCGGCGCTGCTCCACGGCGCGGCGCGGTCGCTGAGGAAGTCGCGCTGCGCGTCCTCGAGGATCTCGTGGGCGCGGGTCGCGTAGTCCAGCGGCGTGATCTCGACCGTCCGGACGCGCGCGGGCAGTCGGGCGACGAGACGCTGCAGGCGTTGGGCGGCGGGGACGATCGACGCGGGCCGCCGGCCGGTCCAGAGGTCGTGCTCGACCCGGTGCAGCCCGGAGAACGCGGGGTCGTGGACGCCGCCGCGCAGGCCCCCGGGCGTCCCGTCGATCGCGTCGTCCAGCGCGCCGAGGGCGCCGTAGGCCGCGCCGAGCAGCAGGTAGCGGCGGTAGGCCGCGGTCCAGGCCGTGCGGGCCGCGCCGCGGTCGCCGCGCCGCAGGGCCGCGGTGAGCCGGGCGGCCGGCGCGGCCATCGCGACGGCGTCGCGGCCGGCGTAGCGCCGGTACGCGGCGATCGGCCGGTCGAAGGCGGCGACGGGCAGCGGCGCGGTCTCGGGGATCGCCCGCTCCGGGTGGGCGGCGGACGCCCTGCGGACGGCCGCGCCGCCGGCGGACTCGAGGTAGACACCGGAGGACCCGCGGGCGGCGTCGCCGGCCGGGGCGACGCTGTGGGCGGAGCGCGCCACCGGATGGTCGGCCGGGTGCCCCGACGGTGACGCCGCACCCGCCACGAGGGCGACGACCGCGATCCCGACGACCGCGGCGAGCACCCCGAGGAGCCGGCGCAACGGGCGCCGGGAGGCGAGGCGTGAGGGACGCACGACGGCGGAATCTACGACCGCCGGACATCGTCCACGTGAACCGGCCGTGAACATCCTTGGCGCAACCAACCACTCCCGGATGCGCACGCGCCAGCTTGCCCCGATCGGCCCCGAAGTCACACGAAGGTCACAGCCACGAGGCCGTCGGGGCGCACGATCGCGACGTCGACGGCCGGGATTCCCGGCGCGCCGGCCCGGCTCCCTCGGCCCCGCGCGGCCACGCCGGACCCTCCCCTCATCCACCCGGAGCACCCCTCGTGCGCAAGAGCAAGACCTTCCTTGCGGGCGGTGGCCTCGCGGCCGCCGCGGCGGTCGTCATCGGGATCAGCGGCGCGCATGCCGTCGATTCCGTGGCGCCGTCAGCCGCCCCGACCACCACCCCGATCAAGCACGTCGTCGTCCTCTACGACGAGAACGAGTCGTTCGACCACTACTTCGCGACCTACCCGAACGCCGCCAAGCCGGACGGCGACGCCGCGGCGGGCGAGCCGGCGTTTCACCCGAAGCCCGGCACGCCGAGCGTCAACGGCCTGTCGGGCCCGCTCCTCACGAACAACCCCAACGCCGCGAACCCGGCGCGGCTGGCCCGGGGCCAGGCGGTGACCTGCTCCCAGAACCACGGCTACGGCCCGGAGCAGAAGGCGTTCGACGGCGGTCTGATGGACAAGTTCGTCGAGAACACGCAGGGCGGCGGCTGCACGGCCGGTGAGAAGGGCCAGAACATCGTCATGGACTACTACGACGGCAACACCGTCACGGGTCTGTGGAACCTCGCGCAGAACTACGCGCTCAGCGACAACTCGTTCTCGACGAACTTCGGTCCGTCGACGGTCGGGGCCATCAACCTGATCTCCGGCGAGACCGGCGGCGTCACCACCGGCGGCTCGATCGCCGGCTCGACGGAGAACAACGCGATCATCGGCGACCCCGGTCCGTCGACGACGCAGGACGACTGCACCTACGCGGGCTCGACGGTCACCCTCGGCGGCAAGAACGTCGGCGACCTGCTGAACGCCAAGGGCCTCTCGTGGGGCTTCTTCCAGGGCGGCTTCCGGCCCGACACCCCCGCCGCAGGCGCGAGTCCGGCGCTCTGCACCAAGACGCACAACAACGTCGCGGGCGTGAACAAGCTCGACTACATCCCGCACCACGAGCCGTTCGAGTACTACGCGTCCACGGCGAACAAGCACCACACGCCCCCGGCCTCGACGTCCGAGATCGGCCTCGACGGCGGCGCGAACCACCAGTACGACCTGACGGACTTCGACGCCGCGCTGCAGAACGGCACGCTGCCGTCGGTCTCGATCCTCAAGGCCGCGGGCTTCGAGGACGGCCACCCGCAGTACTCCGACCCGCTCGACGAGCAGCGGTTCATCGCCCGCACGCTGAACGCGCTGGAGAACTCCCCGGAGTGGAGCTCGACGGCCGTGGTCATCGCCTACGACGACTCCGACGGCTGGTACGACCACGTCGCCTCCCCGAACGTCAACCCGTCGGCGTCGACGTCCGACGCCCTCAGCGGCACGGGCAAGTGCGGCACGGTCAAGGACGTCGGCGCGGAGAACGCGCGCTGCGGCTACGGCCCGCGCCAGCCGCTCCTCGTGATCTCGCCGTACGCCAAGCAGAACTACGTCGACCACGCGCTGACCGACCAGAGCTCGATCCTGCGGTTCATCGAGGACAACTGGAGCCTCGGCCGGATCGGCGGCGGCTCGATGGACGCCAAGGCCGGCTCGATCCAGGGCATGTTCGACTTCACGAGCGGCGCGAAGGCCCCGAAGGTCTTCCTCGACCCCGACACCGGCGTCGTCACGAAGACGGTGGCCGACCCCACCGGGACGTCGACGACCCCGACCACGACGGTCACGACGCCCGGCGCCACGGTCACCACGCCCGGCGCCACCGTCACGACCCCCGGGGCGACGGTGACCACGCCGGGCAAGACGATCACGACGCCCGGGAAGACGACGAAGGCCCCGAAGGTCACCGCGTCGTGCTCCGCGAAGCGCAGCGGCAAGCGCATCACGGTGTCGTGCACCACGAAGGGCGCGACGAACGCGACGAAGGCGAACGTCCGGATCCGGCTCTACCGCGGCTCGAAGCTGCTCGGGACGAAGACGGCGGCGCTGAAGAACAAGAAGGCGGCGCTGACCCTGACCTCGAAGAAGGCCTGGCCCAAGGCCACCTACACGCTGCGCACCACGGTGACGCAGATCGGCGGAGTCACCTCGAGCACGAAGAAGCTCGCGCTGCGCTAGCCACGACGCGGGGCGGGCCGACGCGGCCCGCCCCGCCGCGCCTCAGCCCCCGACGCGCAGCCGCAGGATGCGGTCGTCGCCGGAGCGCACCGAGCCGCGGCCGTCGCGGTTGGACGTGCTGAACCACAGCGACCCGTCGGGCGCCGCGGTGACCGCGCGGATCCGGCCGTAGCGCCCGGAGAAGCGGGCCTTCGGCGTCCCGGCCCGCGCGCCTTTCAGCGGCACGACCCACAGGCGCTCGCCCCCGAGGCCGGCCACGTAGAGCGTCGAGCCGACGATCGCCGCGCCGCTCGGCGAGGACTCCTCGGTCGTCCACGTGACCTGCGGGTTCGTGAACGTCCCGCCCTGCGTGTCGCCCTTGCCCTCGACGAGCGGCCAGCCGTAGTTGCCGCCCTCGCGGATCAGGTTGACCTCGTCGGTGGTGTTCTGCCCGAACTCGCTGGCCCACAGGCGGCCGGAGCGGTCGAAGGCGAGGCCCTGGACGTTGCGGTGCCCGAGCGACCAGACGCGGGACCCCGGGAACGGGTTGTCCTTCGGCACGGCCCCGTCGGGCTCCATCCGCAGGATCTTGCCGTTCTGCTTCGTCCGGTCCTGGGCCAGCGCGGTGTTCCCGGTGTCGCCGACGCCGGCGTAGAGCTTGCCGTCCGGCCCGAACGCCAGCCGGCCGCCGTTGTGGATCTGGGCCTTCGCGAGGCCGGTCAGGACCGTCCGCGGGCGGATGCTCCGCGTCGAGGCCGTGAGCCGGAAGCGCACGATCCGGTTGTCGCTCGCGGTCGTCAGGTACGCGTAGACCAGGCGGTCCTTCGCGTACGTCGGCGACACGGCGAGGCCGAGCAGCCCGCCTTCGCCCGCCTCGGCGACGCCGGGGACGCGGGCGAGCGTCGTCGCCTTCCGGCCGCCCTTCGCGATCCGCTTGATCAGACCGCCGCGCTCCGACACGAGCGCGTCGCCGGAGGGCAGGAAGACGATGCTCCACGGCGTGTTCAGGCCGGTGGCGATCGTGCTGGGGCTCGAGGAGGCCGCGCGGGAGGTGGCCGCGTCGCCCGCCGTCGTCGCCGAGGTGCCCGACACCGGGGCGGTGGCCGCACCGGCCGTCGTCGCCGCCCGGGCCGCCGGCGCGTCGTCGCTGTCCGCCGACGAGGACCCGCACGCCGCGAGGACCGCCACGCCGGTCATCGCGAGCACGGTCGCCGTCAGTCGGGTGCGCATCACCCCATGCTGCCCGATGTGGCGCGTTCCCACGCCACCCGGGCGGCGGGGTGCCGCTACTTGCGGCGCTTCTTGCGGCTGCTCCCGGGCGAGGCCTTCGGCTTCGGCGCCGGGGCGGGCTCGGACTCGGGGATCGCCTTCGAGCCGCCGCCGGCGCGGTCGGCCTCCTCGAGCAGCTGGGCGCGGGTCGGCCATGGCACGGCCTCGCCGAGGTCCCACGCCGGCGGACGGCCGCCCGGCCAGCGGCCGAGGATCGTGAAGCCGAGCGCGATGAACCAGAAGGCGCGCAGGAAGTCGCCCTGCTGGCCGAGCAGCGGGATCACGACGAGCACGGCGAGCAGCACGCCGATCGAGCCGATGACGCGGGTCAGCAGCCCGACGTTCATGGCGCTGAGGGCGGCGGCGCCGAGCCCGATCGCGGAGAACAGCGAGCCGACGCCGGCGATGACGCGGATGCTCGTGAGGTCGTCGCGGGCGCTGTTGAGCGCGTCGTTGGCGGCGCCGTTGGTCTGCGCGGCCTTCGCGAGCTCGGAGAAGTCGTGGTACTGGACCGCCTGGTAGATGATCGCGACGATCGAGCCGATCCCGAAGAGGATCCCGCCCGCCAGCGGCGCCCACAGGAACCAGCGCGGGAACGACGGCCGGCGGCGCCACGAGGCGCGCAGCAGGCCGTAGACCACGGGCGCGGCGATCAGCATGCCGATGCCGGAGGCGACGCCGCCGCCGATCACGAGGGTCCAGTGCTCGCCGTAGTGCGAGGCGATCTCGGACTTGGCGCCCGTCAGGCCGGGACCGTGCCCGGGGGTGGCGAAGAACGCCAGCGACTCGGAGACCGACTTCGTCCGGTCGATGTCGTCGTCGATGCCGCGCGTCGCGATCGTCTGCAGGACGAACGAGATCACCGGCAGGATGCCCGCGATGATCGCGGCGGTCCCGGCCTTGGTCAGCCACGACTTCTCGAGCGCGATCGTCTCGGCCGGGTCGAGGGCGTCGGGGATCGGCTTGACGGGGCGCTGCTTGCGCTCGGTGCTCATGCGGACTTCCGGTCGGAGGTTCGGGGCGCTCGGACGCGCGACGGCACGCGGCGGACGATCCAGCGCTCGGCGCTCGCCCCGGTGCGGCCGACGCGCTCCACGGTACCGACGAGCAGGTCGAGGCCGGGGCCGGCGACCCGCAGCGCGGTCTCCAGACGCCCGCGCCAGGCGCGCTGTCGGGGACTGAGTCGGGCCACGGGCGGTGATTCTACGGACCGCAGGTACCGTTGCACCGTGCCCGCGACCCCCTCCCCCGACGCGACGGGTCCGGCGCCCGCCGCCACCGCCGCGCCAGACGCCCCTGCGCCCGACGTCTGCCCGGCCTGTGGCGGGGTCCTGCGGGCCTGGCGGACGGTCCCGACGAGCGACGCGTCGCTGCCCGGCGTCTTCGCGCTCCGGCGCTGCGCGACGTGCGGCACGGCCGTCACCGCCGGCGAGCCGCCGACCTTCGACGACGCGCACGACGGCGGCTCCTACGCGACCCGCCGGCCGCGCGGGTCGGGCCTGGCCGCACCGCTGCTGCACGCCTTCGACCGCCAGCGGCTGCGGCTGCTGGCCCGCCACGGCGGCCGCTCGGGCCGGCTGGTGGACGCGGGAGCCGGCCGCGGCCGCTTCGTCGCCGCCGCGCGCGACGCCGGCTGGGACGCCGGCGGCCTCGAGCCCGCCGCCCGGGGCGTCGAGGCGGCCCGCGACGTCTACGGCGTGACCCTCGACCGCGCCGGGATCGAGGACGCGGCCGTCCCGCCCGGCTCCGCCGACGCGGTCACGTTGTGGCACGTGCTCGAGCACGTCGCGGACCCTCGCGACACCCTCGCCACCCTGCGCGACTGGCTGCGGCCCGGCGGCCTGCTGCTCGTCGGCGTCCCGAACGTCACGGCGCTCCAGGCCCGGATCGGCGGGGACCGCTGGTTCCACCTCGACGTCCCGCGGCACCGCACGCACTTCTCCCCCGAGGGTCTGCGCCGTGCCGCGGAGGCCGCCGGGCTCGAGGTCGTCGCGTTCCACGGGGTGCTGCTGGAGCACAACCCGTTCGGCATGTGGCAGTCGGTGGTCAACCGCCTGAGCGGCACCACCTCGTACCTCTACTACCTGCTCAAGCGCTCGGCGCCCCTGCGGGCCCGGCCGCTGGCGATCACGCTCCTGGCGCTGCCGCTGATCCCGCTGCTGGCGGTCGTCGAGTTCGCCGCCGGGGCCCTGGGACTCGGCGGGACGATGGTCCTGGTCGCCCGCCGGCCGGACTGACGAGCGCCGACGCGCCAGGCGCCGCCGTGGCCCGCCCGGCGGACGCCACGACCACGGCCCGCTACGATCGGCTGATGGAAGGCTTTGGCGGACTCTTCGGCGACCCGGACGACCTGCAGCGGAAGATGATGGAGTTCGCTGACCAGATGCAGGGCCAGCAGAAGCTGGCCTGGGCGGACAACGCCATCGGCCTCGCGGTCCAGATGACGGTCTCCGCGATCGGCCGCGTGAACCTCCAGGGCGACGCCGAGGCGCAGGCCAACCAGATCCGCCAGGTGATGGCGGTCGTCTTCCCCGAGGCCGTCACGCTCGTGCGCGAGGCCCGCCAGGGCCTCGGCTAGGCCCTCCGCCCGGGCAGACGCCGGTCGCGTCCCCGGGCACCCCGGCCGCCGCGCAGACCGCGGCGGCCGACCGATGGCGTGGACCGGAACCCGGCCCGCGAGCCTCACGCCCCGGCGCCCGGCTCCCCCGCGGTGCCGGTCGCCGCGGCCGCCTCCGCCGCCCGGTGGTCCTTGCCGGCGCGGATGACCTCCTTGAAGGAGCGGAAGCCGAAGATCTTCACGAGGGCGACGAAGCCGACGCCGAGGCAGATCGCGGCGATCGCGATCTGCTGGCCGACCGAGTAGGCCGCCACGGTCGCGCCCGTGGCGCTGGCCGCGAAGACCTTGACCATGAACGCCTGCTGGACGCCCGCGCCGCCGGGGGTGAACGGCATCAGGGCGGCGACGGCGTTGATGCCGTGCACGAGCAGCACGTTGCGCACCGAGCCGCCGACGTGGAAGGCCTCGAGCAGCGCCCAGAAGGCCGCCAGCCGGAAGATGTAGGCCCCGAACATCACGAGCCAGACCTCGCGGAAGAAGCGCCGGCGGTCCTGCAGGATCGTGAAGCCCTGGCGCACCTTCGCCCAGAAGCGGCGGGCGCGCTCGGAGAGGACCGCGAACGCCACGAACCCGGCCACGACGACGAGCGTCGCGAGGAACAGGCTGAGCTTCGGGTTCGCGAACAGGAACGACAGGTCGAACGCGCCGAGGTCCGCGAACTCGGGCGGCTTCGGGAAGACGCCCTGGGTGAAGGCGAAGATCAGGATCGGGACGGCGATCGAGAGGTCGAACAGCGCCTCCACCGACATCGCCGCGGTGATCGCGGGGTACGTCGACCGGTCGATCGACGTCTTGATCAGGAAGACCTTGATGACGTCGCCGCCGCGGGCCGGGATCACGTTGTTGAACCCGTAGGCGGCGATGTACGCGCCCCAGACCCGGCGCCACTGGATCGTCTCCGTCGGGTACGCCGCCCGGAGCACGTTGAAGAACCCGCGGGAGCGGATCGTCAGGTAGACGACGAACAGGACCAAGCCGATCCCCAGCGCGACGAAGTTCACGTGCGCGATCGAGGAGAAGAACGACCCGATCGAGTCGAAGACCTCGGACACCCCGGCGAGGGGTGGCGCGACCTGGGGTGCGGCGGCCGGGGGCACCCGCCAAGCCTACGCGGGGCGGCCCCCGGACCGCGCCCGGCGGCGGCGCCAGGCGCTCGCTCCCGGCGCGCCCCGCCGGCCGAGTTGGCGCACAGGCGCTCTCCTGGCGTACCAGGAGACAGATGGCGCAGCGTGGTTTACCCTCGACTCATCAGGGCGCGCGATCATCGTGCTCCCACCCACCACCGCCCTTCAGCGAAGAACGAGACCATGCCGGAGACGAGCAGCTACTCCCTTCCCTACGCCCAGACGCAGCGCGCGTCGTACGGCGCCATCCTCAGCCAGACGATGTTCCTGGTCGCGATCGCGATCGCGTTCCTCGTCGTGGGCTCCTACGTCGGCGCGGGCCCGGGCGACGCCGAGTCTCTCGGCCGCGGCGCCGCGATGGGCTGCACCATCGCGGCGATCGTGCTGCTGTTCGCCCAGAGCTTCGTCGGCGCGCTGCGCACCGGCCCGGCGGGCATGGCGCTCCTGTTCGCCATCGCGCTGCTCCTCGGCCTGGGCCTCGGCCCGGTGCTCGAGGCCTACAACGTCACCGGCAACGGCGACGTCGTGACGAAGGCGGCCGGCACGACCGGCCTCGTCGTCGTGGCCGCGGCCGCCGGCGGCACGCTGATCGCGAAGGACCTCTCGGGCTGGATGAAGCCCCTGTCGATCGTCCTGCTGGTCGCCGTCGGCGTCTCCTGGGCGATGCTGATCTTCGGCGGCGGCGGCGGGGCCGCGGGCGACGTCGTCTCCCTGGTGATCGGTGCCGCGTCCGCCGTGGCGATCGTCATCTACTTCAACTTCCTGCGCCTGCAGGCGACTGAGGACGACGTCGTCTGGCTCGCGACGGGCATCTTCGTCGCGGTCGTGAACATCTTCCTCACGCTGCTGAACATCTTCAGCGACTGAGTGCGCGGCGCGCCGGCGCCGGCCCGCAGGTCCTCGACGGGGCGGCTTCGGCCGCCCCGTCGTCGTTCCGGGGGCGCCTCCCGGCCGTGGACCACTCGACGGCGACGAGTCCGCGCCGCCACGCGGCTCGAGCGGTGGCGACGGGCCGGGACGCCATGCGGATCGGACGACGGGGGCGGGCCGGACGGCCACGCGGATCAGGCGACCGGCCGGGCCGCCAGGGCGCGGCGTCGGTCCCGTCTACAGCCCGAGCAGCGTCGGCAGGTCCGCCATCGCGGCGAACGGCTCGGCGCCCGCGGCTCTCAAGTCCTCGGGATCCTCGTCGGCCGCGTGGCCCAGGATCCGCATGCCCGCGGCCCGCGCGGCGGTGACGCCCGGGACGCTGTCCTCGACGACGACCGTTCCGGACGGCGGGCCGCCGAGGGTCCGGGCCGCCAGCAGGAACAGGTCCGGCGCGGGCTTCGGGCGCTCCACCTGGTCGGCCGAGAAGCGGACGGCCTCGGGGAAGAGGTCGGCCAGGCCGCTGAGCCGGAGCGTCATCGCCGTCTTGTCGAGCCGGCCCTGCGACGCCACGCCGTAGGGGATGCCGGCCGCCACCAGGGCCTCGACGACGTCCCGGACGCCGGGGATCGCCGGGATGCCATCCCGCTCGAAGGCCGGACCGCGACGGTCGCGGAACTCCTGCTGCCAGCTCGCCGGGAGGACGACGCCGGCCCGGGCGTCGAGGTCCTCCTCGATCGCCTCGAGCGCGAAGCCCTTGTACCGGCCGAGGACGTCCGCCGGCGTGACCGGGGCGCCGTGCTCGGCCAGGACCGCGGCCAGTACCACGGCCTGCGGCCCCTCCGTGTCGACGAGGACACCGTCGCAGTCGAACACGACGAGGGCGGGGCGGTCGGGCACGGAACGGTCCTCGGTCGGGCGGGGCGATCCGGAGCGCCGGGGCGGGAGCCGCCGCGCGGCCCGTCAGGCCCGGGCGTCGAGGCCGAGGAGCGCCCACAGGGCCGGGTCCTCGAGCGAGGGGTGCCGGTGGTGGGCGTGCGAGAGGTCGACGCCGGGGAAGCTCGTGACGCCGAGCACCGTCATGCCGGCGGCCACCGCGGAGGTCACGCCGGTGGGGCTGTCCTCGACGGCGACGCAGGCCGCCGGGTCGACGCCGAACGCCGCCGCGGTGGCGAGGTAGATGTCGGGCGCGGGCTTCGGAGCCTCGACGTCCTCGGCGGTCAGCAGCACCGGGAAGGTGCCGGCGTGGCCGGCGCGGTCCAGGGCCTTCTCCGCGAACCCGCGCGCGGCGTTGGTCGCCATGCCGACCGGGATGCCCGCGGCCCGCAGGGCGCTCACGAGGCGCTCGGCGCCCGGCATCACGGGGACCTCGCCGTCGAGCTCGAGGTGCACGAGGGAGACGAGCTCCTCCATGATCGCCGGGCCGCCGCCCGGCTCGCCGAGGAAGCGCTCCAGCGCCTCGGACGCGTGGACGAAGCTCGTCCCGATCAGCTCGAGCTTGTGCTCGGGCAGGAACGGCAGGCCGCGGCGCTCGAACAGCTCGGCCTCCGCGCGCGACCAGACGGACTCGGTCTCGAGGAACGTCCCGTCGTTGTCGAAGACGACGGCCGCCGGACGGAGGACCGTCGGCGACGCCGCCGAGGACATCAGGAGGTGGCCGTGACGAGCGGCTCGGCGCCGTCGTCGATGCGCCACGGGGTCTTCGGCTCGTACAGGTTGCCGACGCCGGCGTCGCCCTGCTTGGTGAGCTTGAACGTCAGCGTCGGGCCGCCGTTGGTCTTGACGGTGACGGTCGCCTTGTCGCCGTCCTTCTGCGTCGAGTAGTCGAGGTCGCGGACCTCGCCGGTCGTGTTGACCTCGCGCTTGTCCTTGTCGCCGATCAGCTGGGGCCGCTCGAGGAGCGCGCGGCAGGCCTGGCCGGTGTCCTCGGGGTCCGGGATCGCGGTCGTCGCGCCGGACGCCGGGATCTGCGCGAAGGCCTTCTGGGCCTTCTGCGTCAGGAAGTCGCAGCCCTGTTGACCGTTGTCCCGCGCCAGCGTGATCATCAGGAAGTCACGGACGGCCGTCTGTGGCTCGTCCTTCTTGAAGTCGGAGCCGCAGCCGGTGGAGGCGACTGCCAGCACGGACGCCAGGGCGAGAGGGAGCACGCGGGTCGTACGCATCACGGGGGGATTCTGCCGTGTGGAGCGCTCGCGCGCATCCTGAGGCGCGCAGGCGGGCGTCCCGGGGCCCGATCGCGTGGAAACATCGGGCCCGATGAGCCCCGCGCCCGATCCCTCCCCGCGCCCGCCGAGCGCCCCGCGGGTCCCTGCGGAGCTGCGTCCGGTGGGGGACGACGAGGCGCCCGAGCACGACGACGTCCTCCGCGAGGTCGCCGTGTCCTGGACGGGGGCCGGACGGGTCGACGCGCGCGGCGTGCGGATCGTCGGGGGCCGCGTCGAGCAGGCCGACCTCGCCGGAGCGCGCCTGCCGCTCCTGGACCTGGAGGACGTCGTGATCGCCGGCGGCAGTCTCGCCAACGCCGACCTGCGCGACGCCACGTGGCGGCGGGTGGAGGTCCGCGGTGCCCGCCTGACCGGCGTGCGGCTCACCGACGCCCGGCTGGACGAGGTGACCTTCCGCGACTGCCGGATCGACCTGGCGGCCCTGAGCGGCGCGCGCCTGCGCCGCGTGATCTTCACCGACTGCCTGCTCCGCGGCTGCGACCTGCAGGACCTCCAGGGCGAGGACCTGCGCCTGGAGTCGTGCGACCTGCGCGAGGCCGACCTCACCGGCGCCCGGTTCTCGCGCACCGAGCTCCAGGCCTGCCCGCTCGACGGGGTCCGCAGCCTCGAGCGCCTGCGCGGCGTCGGGATGCGCTGGGAGGACGTGCTGGCGTCGGCCGGCGCGTTCGCCGGGCACCTCGGGATCCGTCTGACCGACGGCTGAGGCCCCCGCGGCCCGCGACGGGGACGACCCGCCGCGCACCGGTCGTGGGCCGGCCCGGCCCGCATCCGGTGAGCGCCGGGGCGCCTGCGCGACGGCCGGGGGCCGCCGCCCGGCACACTGGGGCGAGTGCTGCGCGTGTTCCAGAACCCGAAGGTCGTCGTCAGCGTCGTCTTCGTGGCCGCGATGTTCATGAACATCCTGGACACGACCATCGTCAACACGGCGATCCCGACGATCGGCGCGCAGTTCGACGCGACGATCTCCAGCACGGGCGCGGTCTCCTCCGCCTACCTCGTCAGCATCGCGGTCGTGATCCCGGCGTCCGGCTGGCTCGGCGACCGCTTCGGGACCCGGCGGATCTTCCTCGTCGCGCTCGCGCTGTTCACGACGTCGTCTGCCCTCTGCGGGCTGGCGGGGTCGCTCGGGCAGCTCGTCGCGTTTCGCGTCCTGCAGGGCGTCGGCGGCGGCATGCTCACCCCGGTCGGCATGGCGATGCTGTTCCGCGTCTTCCCGCCCGAGGAGCGGATCCGCGCGTCGAAGATCCTCACGATCCCGACGGCCGCCGCCCCCGCCCTCGGCCCGGTCCTGGGCGGCGTCCTCGTCGACGGCCTGTCGTGGCACTGGGCGTTCATCGTCAACGTGCCGGTCGGCATCGCGGCCCTGGCCTTCGGCCTGCGGTACCTGCCCGACCACGACGACAGCGCCGCGGAGACCGGGCGCTTCGACGTCCCCGGCTTCCTCCTGGCCGGCGCGGGACTGGGCGCCTTGATGTTCGCGATCACCGAGGGACCGTCCCGCGGCTGGGGCTCGGCCGTGATCGTCGGGTCCGGCGTCGCGGGCGTCGTCCTCCTGGTCCTGCTCGTGCGGCTCGAGCTGCGCGTCCGCTTCCCGATGCTCGACCTGCGGATCTTCCGCGACCGGCTGTTCCGCTCGTCGACGCTCGTGGTCCTGCCCTCCAGCGCGGGCTTCCTCGGCCTCCTCTACGCCTTCCCGCTGCTGCAGCAGGAGGGCCTGGGCCGGACCGCGACGGAGAGCGGCCTGCTGACCTTCCCCGAGGCGATCGGCGTGATGGCGGGGTCGCAGGTCGTCTCGCGCATCTACCGGCGCTTCGGGCCGCGGCGCCTGATGGCGGGCGGCGCCACGACCGTCGCCCTGATGGCGCTGGTGCTCAGCCGCTTCGACGGCGACACGCCCGCCCCGCTCGTCGTCGCGACGATGTTCGTCCTCGGCGGCGGCATGTCGTTCGTCTTCATCCCGTCGCAGTCGGCGGTCTTCGCGAACATCAGCCCGGCGTCGACCGGGCAGGCCTCGGGGCTGTTCAACGCCCTGCGGCAGACCGGCGCGGCGATGGGCGTCGCGATCATGGCGACCGTGATCTCCGTCGTCGGCACGTCCGCGACCGGGTCGCCGTCGTCGGCGGGCCCGGGCCTCGACGCGTACCACGCCGCCTTCTTCACGGCCGCGGCGCTGATGCTCGTCGGCGCCGCGATGGCGTGGCGGATCCGCGACGCCGACGCCGCCCGGACGATGGCGCCGCCGTCGTCGCCGCACCCCACCGCCCCGGCGCCGCAGGCGGGGGACTGAGGCCGATGTACCGCTCGCCCCGTCGTCGCCGCGTCACCTTCGCCCTGCTCGTCGTCGCCGTCCTCGTGGTCGCCGCGGTGGTCGTCGGCCTGCGGGGCGGGTCCTCGAACCCGGTCGCCGCCGCCGTCAAGCCCCTGCGCGATCTGGTCCGCTGGGTCGGGGACACGAGCGACGCGAAGGGCGAGAACGGCGACCTGGAGCGCGAGGCCGGACAGCTCCGGCTGTCGGTGGCCGGGAAGCAGCGCGAGCTCCGCCTGCTGCCGGGGCTCACCCGGTTCACCGCGCTGCTGGACCGCGGCGTCCTCGCCGGCACCGAGCCGGTGCTGGCCAACGTGTCGGTGCACGACCCCCAGGCGTGGGCGACGTCGATCGGGATCGACCGCGGGACGACGCAGGGCATCGCGCTGCACCAGGCGGTGATCGGCGCGACGGACGGGGGCGCCGGGCTCGTCGGGTTCGTCACGCGGGTGACGCCGGCCTCGGCCACCGTGACGCTGTTGCCGTCGCGGGACACCGCCGTGGGCGCCAAGGTGGTCGGGCGGCCCGAGATCGGCACCGCCCAGGGGACCGGCGTCGGCGCGACCCCGACCATCGACCTGGAGTTCGCGGGCAACCGCAAGCTGAACACCGGCTCCGAGGTCCGGACGTCCGGCAGCAGCGACCCCGAGTTCCCGTCGCTGGCGCCGCCGGACATCCCGATCGGCACGATCACGGAGATCATCGGCCGCGGCAGCACCGAGCAGTACGCGCACGTGCGGCCCGCCGTCGACCTCCAGACCCTCGCGTTCGTCGCCGTGCTCACCAAGGACCCGCAGCGGTGAGCCCCGGCCCGGCGCGTGCCGGGGCCGCCGCCGGGGTACGACAGACTCCGACGATGCGCACCGACTTCGATCCCGACGAGCTGGGCCCCGGCCGCTTCTACACGCTGCTGACCGCGTCGATCGTGCCCCGGCCGATCGCGTGGGTCTCCTCGACGTCCGCAGACGGGGTCGACAACCTCGCGCCGCACTCGTTCTTCACCGTCGCCTGCGTCGCCCCGCCGATCGTGCAGTTCACGTCCGTCGGCCGCAAGGACTCGCTGGAGAACATCGAGGCGACCGGCGAGTTCGTGGTCTCCCTGACCCCCGAGCCGCTGTTCGAGCAGGTCAACGCGACGGGCACGAACTACCCCGCCGACGTCTCGGAGTTCGACGCCGTCGGCCTGGAGCGCGAGCCGAGCCTGCGCGTCCGCCCGCCGCGCGTGAAGGCCTCCCCCGTCGCGCTGGAGTGCACCCTCCACAGCACCACCTGCCTCGGCGACTCGTGGGTCGTCCTGGGCCGCGTCGTCCACGCGGCCGTCCACAGCGACGTGCTCGCCGACGACGGCCTGCCGGACATCGCCCGGCTCGCGCCGCTCTCGCGCCTGGGCCGCACCGAGTGGGGCACGCGCGGCGAGGTCCGCACGATCGACCGGATCCCGTACGAGGGCTGAGGCAGGAGGACCGCGGTGCGGCGGGGGCCGGGCGGGACGGGCCCGGCGCCCCCGCCGGACTAGGCTTCCCGGCATGATCGTCGCCACTCCCGAGGAGCTCGAGGGCCTGCGCCGCGCGGGCGCCCTCGTCGCCGAGACGATCCGCCGCATGCGCGAGGCCGTCCGGCCCGGCGTCAGCACGGCGGAGCTCGACCTGATCGCCGCCCGGACGTTCCACGAGTACGGCGCGCTGTCGGCGCCGATGGAGACCTACGGCTTCCCCGGCTCGACCTGCATCTCGGTCAACGAGGAGGTCGTCCACGGGGTCCCGGGCGGCCGCAAGCTGCGCGACGGCGACCTCGTCACGCTCGACGTGACGCCCGAGCTCGACGGCTGGCTCGCCGACGCCGCGGTGACCGTGCCGGTCGGTGACGTCTCCGACGAGGCGCGGCGCCTGCTCGACGTCGCGGACGCGTGCCTGGCGGCCGCGCTCGGCGTCGCGCGGGCGGGCATGCCGCTGCGCAACATCGGGCGGACGGTCCAGGAGACCGCCGCCGCGCTGGGCGCCACCCCCTTCGAGGAGCTGTGCGGCCACGGGATCGGCCGCGAGCTGCACGAGGACCCCACGGTCCCCAACGTCGACGTGCCGCAGCTGACCGAGCCGCTCGCCGACGGGCTCGTGATCGCCGTCGAGCCGATGCTCACCCTCGGCGATCCGCAGCTCGTCGAGCGCGGCGACGGCTGGACGATCGCCACCGCCGACGGCCGCCTCTCGGTGCACGTCGAGCACACGATCGTGGTGCAGGACGGCACCCCGATCGTCCTCACGGCGTAGCGCCGCCCGCCGGGGCGCCACGCCGCCCGCCGACGGAGGGCCGCCGGGCCCGCCGGGGTCAGCGGCCGCTGGGGCGGTCGATCCGCCAGGTCTTGCCGGACTTCGCCAGCTTCATGTCCAGCGGCTGTCCGGAGCTCGCCCCCGAGGCGCCCTGGACGGCGATCAGCCGGACGGTCGCGGCCTTGCCGTCGACGTTGGAGGACGCCACCCGGAGGTTGCCTAGCGACTGGTTGAAGCCGTCCTCCGCGCCCCCCTGCTGGAAGGCCGTGTTGATCCCGGACGCGCACGTGGAGCCGGCCGCCTTGGCGACGCGGCGCCGCTGGGCCGGCGTGTAGAGCGCGCAGACGGCCTTGCCGTCGCCCGCACTGAACGCCTCGATGTAGCGGGTCACGACGCCCTCCGGCGAACCGGCGGCGACCTTCTTGCGCGGGGCACCGGCGCCCGCGGGAGTCGTCGCGGCCGGCACCGGGCCGGCACCGGGGTTGCTCTCGTCGTCGTCGTTCCCGCCGCAGGCCGAGAGCCCGAGACCGGCGACGACCGCCAGGGCGATCGCGGACGTGGGGCGGACGAGGCGGTTGAGCATCGGTGAAAAAGTAGCGATCCGGATCGGGATTCGCCGTGAGCCGTCGCGCCCGCCGCGTGCGGGACGTCCGGCCCGAGGGACCGGGAGGTCGCGTCAGGGCTCGACCGACTCGCGCACGAGGCCTGGTCCGGAGCGCCGGTGACGAGGCTCAGGGCTCGACCGGCGCCCGGTCGTCGTCCCGCAGCCCCAGCCGTCCCGCGGCGGTGCTCGTGGAGCCGACCGGCACGTGCTCGCCCGCCGTCGCCAGTCCCGTCGGTGGCATGTCGACGTAGACGCCCTCGTACTCGCCCGCCCGCACCCGGTAGGTCTCGTGGTAGACGCCGACCGCCGTCGTGCCGCGGATCCGGCGGTTGAAGCGCGCCCACGCCGGCAGGTGCTCCGCGTCCGGCGCCCGGGCGTACGCCTCGAGCTGCTCGAACGACCGCCAGTACTGCACGTACGTGAGGCCCCCGAACATCCACCCCAGGTGGGCGGCGAGCAGGCCCCGCTCCGGCGCGGCCTCGAGCTCCCGGATCATCGGCGGCATCGCGAGCAGCACCGGGACCCAGCGGCGGACCTGCCACGGCCGGTTGATCCGGAACCCGATCAGGAAGACGACGAAGTCCCCCTCGATCCGGGCGGCGTGGCGCCCCGTGACGGCCTTCATGGGCGCGAGCCTAGATCGGGCGGGGCCGAGGCGGGGATCGGTCGGGCGATGACGCCGGGCGGGGTCGGGTCGGGGGGGGGCGGGGCGGGGCCGGGTCGGGTCGGGGGTCGGGTCGGGGGGCAGGGTCGGGTCGGGGGCCGGGGTCGGGGGTCGGGGCCAGGGCGGAGCCGGACGCGGAGATCGGCCGGGCGGGACCCGGGGCGTCGCGCGGGTCCGTCGCTCCGGCCGTGCGGCACCATGCCTGCATGACCGCGATCCGCCGTGCCCTGGTCCGTCGCCCGACCGAGCGCCTGGCCGAGGGGCTGCTGACGCACCTGGACCGCCGGCCGGTCGACGTCGAGCTCGCCCTGCGGCAGTGGTCGGGGTACGTCGCCGCGCTGGCCGACCACGGCTGGGACGTCGTCGAGGTGCCGCCGGCGCCCGCGTACCCGGACGCCCACTTCGTCGAGGACACCGTCGTGCTCTTCGGCGGGCTCGCCGTGGTCGCCCGGCCCGCGACCCCGGAGCGTCTCGGCGAGCAGGTCGCGACCGCCGGCGTGCTGGAGGCCCTCGGGTACCCGACCGCGGCGGTCGAGGGCCCGGGGTCGCTCGAGGGCGGCGACGTGCTGAAGGTCGGCCGCACGGTCTACGTCGGCCGGGGGACGCGCACCACGCCGGGCGCCGTCGGGCAGCTGCGCCGCCTGCTGACCCCGCGGGGCCTGGACGTCGTGGCCGTCCCCTGCCCGCGCGCCCTGCACCTGAAGTCGGCGCTGACCGCGCTGCCCGACGGCACGATCGTCGGCCACGCCCCGCTGGTCGAGGACCCGTCGTTCTTCCCGCGCTTCGTCGGCGTCCCCGACGCGCTGGGCGCCCAGGTCGTCGACCTCGGCGAGGGCCGGATCCTGATGTCCGCCGCGGCCCCGGACAGCGCCGCGATGTACGCGGACCGGGGCTACGAGGTGATCGCCGTCGACATCTCGGAGTTCGAGAAGCTCGAGGGCTGCGTCACCTGCCTGTCCGTGCGGGTGCGGGAGTCGCCGGGACGCTGATCAGGCCACGGCGCCCTGGAGCGCGTCGAGCGCCGCCAGGACCTTCGCGTCGTGCTCGGCCGGCTTGACCTTCGGGAAGACCTCCCGGACGACGCCCTCGGGGTCCACGATCACGGTCGAGCGGGTCGAGCCCCAGTACTTCTTGCCGTACATCGACTTCTCGACCCACGTGCCGTACGCCTCGCAGACCGCGTGGTCCTCGTCGGCCAGCAGCGTGAAGTCGAGGGACTCCTTCTCGACGAACTTCGCGACCTTCGCCACCGGGTCCGGCGACACGCCCAGGACCCGCGCGCCGCGCTGCTCGTAGTCCGCCCGGTGGTCCCGGATCGAGCACGCCTGCGTCGTGCAGCCCGGCGTCGAGGCCTTGGGGTAGAAGTAGACGACGACCCAGGTGCCGCGCAGCTCCGCGAGCGCCACGGGCGTGCCGGACGCGTCGGGGAGGGTGAAGTCGGGGGCGGTCTGGCCGATCTCGGGCAGGGGCACGGGAAGGTCCTTCGGTCGGGGGTGGGGCCGTCGAGGCGGATCCTGTCAGACGGGTTGCGGCGGACCGGGAGCGGCACGCCGGGCGCGTCGGGCGAAAGGCCGGCCCGGGCAGCTCGACCTCGAGGCCGGGGGGCCGGGACCGCGCCGGCCGCGCCGGGAACCGGTCCGCGTCGTGCCAGAGTCCCGGACATGCCCGACCTCCCCGACACCATGCGCGCGATCGTCGCCGTCGCCCCCGGCGACCCCGACGTCCTGGAGCTCCGCGACGTGCCGCGGCCCTCCCCCGGTCCGGGCCAGGTGCTGATCCGGGTCGCCGCCGCCGGCGTCAACCCGGTCGACGCGAAGACGCGGTCGGGAGCGGGCTCCGCGCGCTTCGTCGGCGACGACGGCTGGCCGTGGATCCCGGGCTGGGACCTCGCGGGCACGGTCGTCGAGGCCGGCTTCGGCGTGGCCCGGTTCGCCGAGGGCGACCGTGTCTTCGGCACCGTCGCGTTCCCCTACCCCGCCGGCGCCTACGCGGAGTACGCGGTCGCCCACGTGTCCCAGATCAGCCGCTCGCCGCGGTCGCTGGACGACGTGCACACCGCGGCGCTCGCGATGGGCGGCCTGACGGCCTGGCAGGCGCTGGTCGACGCCGGGGGTCTCGAGACGAACCAGCGCGTGCTGATCACCGCCGCGGCGGGCGGCGTCGGGCACCTCGCGGTCCAGATCGCCGCGGACCTGGGCGCCCATGTGATCGCCGTGGCGTCGCCGGACAACGTCGACTTCGTCCGCGGGCTCGGCGCCTACGAGATCGTCGACCGCACCCAACCGGACTGGGCCGCGGGGATCGCGCCGGTCGACCTCGTGCTGGACGCCTTCGGCGGGCCGGCCCGCGAGCCGGCGGTCTCGACGCTGCGTCCGGGCGGGACGATCGTGACGCTCCCGGCCGCGAACCGCCCGGTGACGCCCGAGGGCGTCAACGACCCGTTCGTCTTCGTCGCGCCCGACGGCCTCGAGCTGCAGCTGCTCACCGGGTCGGTCGAGCGCGGGGCCCTGAAGCCCCACGTCTCGGAGACCCTCCCGCTGGCGGACGCCGCCCGCGCCCACGAGCTCGTGGCGTCGGGCGGGACCCGCGGGAAGATCGTCCTGACGATCGACTGACCGCGGGCGCCCCGGCGCCGCGGGGGTGGTCGCGATTCCCTCGCCGTGGGAGATGCGACGACGACCAGGCCCGTACCGCCACGTCGGCACCGCGGGGGTGGTCGCGATTCCCTCGCCGTGGGCGACGGAGGGACGACCACCCACCGCGTCTCGCCGGGGCCCCAGCCCCGCCGCGGCCCGCGCCTCGGCCACCGCCGCCGCGCCCCAGGCGCCTCGGCGCCGGCCCGCCCGCCCCTCAGGCCGGCGTCGGGTGCTCCGCCGCGTCGGCCTGCGCGGCCGACAGGCCCTGCTCCTGGATCGCTCCGGCGAGCGTGTGCGACACCGGGAGCGGCTCCGGCTCGCCGGACGCCGTCTTGCCCGGGATCGCCAGGCGGCCGATCGGCTCCGGGGCGGCGATGCCGCCCTTGGCCGGGATGCGGGACATCGCCAGCTCGGTCATCGCGGTGATCGTCAGCGACGGGTTGACGCCGACGTTCGCCGGGATCGCCGCGCCGTCGCAGACGAGGAGGTTCTCGTAGCCGAAGACGCGGTGGTCCTTGTCGATGACGCCGTGGTCGCGGTCCTTGCCGATCGGGGCGCCGCCGAGGATGTGGGCGGTCGACGGGATGTTGAACAGCGCCTCCGTGGTCGAGGAGCCCGGGACGCCGCCGGTCTTGCGCGCCAGCCATGCGGTGAAGGCGTTGGCGGCGGGGATGAACGTCGGGTTCGGGTGGTCGGGGTCCTGGCGCGTCTGCAGCTTCACGCGGCCGTCCTTGCGGCCCTTCGCGACGAGGCTGATCGAGTTGTCCAGCGACTGCATGACGAGCACGACGATCGTGCGCTGCGACCAGTTCTTCGAGAACAGGAGCTCGAACAGCCACCTGGGGTGCCGGGCGATCTGGCCGAGCCACTTCAGCGGCCGGGTCAGGCGCGTGCCGTTGCCGGTCATCACGGTGAAGAGGCCGCGGATCGCGCCGCCGCCCGCGCCGTAGGTGACCGTCTCGATGTGCGTGTGCGGGTCGGGGTAGATCGACGACGTGATCGCGACGCGCTTGGCCAGCGCGTCGGCGCGACCCTCCGGGACGGTGACGCCGAGGATCGCCTCGCTGTTGGTGCGCACCAGCCCGCCGAGGCGGTCGGAGATCTTCGGCAGGTCCCCGTTGATCTTGCAGCGGGCGAGCAGCTCGTTGGTGCCGAGCGCGCCGCCGGAGACGACGACGCCGCGGGCGCGGATCGCGCGGCGGTCCTTGCGCCAGCGGGCGCCGGTGCGCTCGGTGACGACCTGCCAGCCGTCGGTGCCGTCGGTGCCGTTCAGCGGGGTCAGCGAGACGACCTCGCGGCCGGCCTCGATCCGCGCGCCGTGCTTCTTCTCGGCGAAGTACAGGTAGTTCTTCGTCGTCGAGTTCTTCGAGCCCTGCGGGCAGCCGAGCATGCAGCGGCCGATCGACGAGCAGCCCACGCGCTTGGGGCCCTCGCCGCCGAAGTACGGGTCGTCGACCTCCACGCCGTCGTTCTCGAGGTACGTGCCGACGCGTGCCTTGCGGTACGTGTGGCCGACGCCGATCTCCTCGCCGTACTCCTTGAGCAGCTGGTCGGCCGGGTCGTCCGCGGTCACGTCGGTGACGCCGAGCATCCGCTGGGCGGTCTCGTAGTGCGGGGCCAGGTCGGTGCGCCAGTCGGCGAGGTCGGCCCATTGGCGGTCCTCGAAGAACGCCTTCGGCGGCACGTAGAGCGTCATCGCGTAGACGAGCGAGCCGCCGCCGACGCCGGCGCCGCTCATGATGAAGACGTCCTTGAACGTCGTCAGGCGGAAGAGACCGCGCAGGCCGAAGCGGGGCGCGTAGAAGTAGCGGCGGAGGTCCCAGCTGCTCTTCGGCATGTCCTCGTCCTCGAAGCGCTCCCCGCGCTCCAGGACGGTGACGCGGTGGCCCTTCTCGCTGAGGCGCAGCGCGCTGACGGAGCCGCCGAAGCCCGAGCCGATGACGACCCAGTCGGTGTCGAAGGCGCCGTCGTCGCCGGTGGTCCGCGCGACGCCGCTGATCGGACCGCTGCCCGTGGCGCCGCCGCCGTTCGAGGACCTGTCGCCTGCCGTCGTTGCCATGCCGCTCTCTCTTCCCTGCCGTCGGACCCCTCGTGAGGGCGGGATCCGAAAAGAATGACGCCAGTGTCACCTTAGCGGGTGGTGACGGTGGCGTCAGCTTTCGTGGACGGCGGAGCGGGCGGCCGGGGCGGAGCCCTCCCCCGCGCGCCGCCTCACCCCTCCTTCAGCAGGCGCGAGAAGCGGCGGTCCTTGTACGGCTTGCCGCCCGTCTGGCAGGTCGGGCAGTAGGCCATCTCGTCCGACTCGTAGTGGACGGCGAGGATCGTGTCGCCGCAGCGCGGGCAGGCCTCGCCGGCGCGGCCGTGGACGCGCTCGGGGACCGGCATCTTGTCCTTCAGCGGCAGCTTCAGGTCCCGGACGTAGCCCGCGATGCCCTCGTCCAGGCGGGAGCGGATCGCCTCGCGCAGCACCGCGCGCTCGTCGTCGTCGAGGTCCCCGGCCCGGCGCAGCGGGGCGATCTTCGCCTCCCAGAGGACCTCGTCCACCCAGCGGCGGCCGATGCCCGCGATCACGCGCTGGTCGCGCAGCGCGCCCCGCAGCGTGCGCCGCGGCGGCAGGATCGAGAGGTCCGGCGTGTCCGGCCACGCCTCGGGCCCGAGCGTCGTGAGGCGCTCGTCGGCGGCCACGTCCGCCTCGCGCAGCAGCCGCCCCCACGCCGCCTGGCGGGTGCCGAACTCCTTCAGCCGCAGCTCGCGCTCGCCGTCGAAGCCGTCCGCGCCGCCGTCCAGGCGGATCACGATGCGGGCGGTGCGGTCCTTCATCGTCGCCCGCTTCTCGAAGAGCTGCAGGCGCCCGGCGCTCATCAGGTGGATCAGCAGGCCCGCGCGACCCTCGGGATGCTCGTCGGTCACCAGGCCGCCGCCCGCGAACCACACGAGCAGCATCTTGCCGCGGCGCTCGATCCGCTCCAGCGTGGCGCCGGCGAGCGCGTCCAGCGGCGGCTTGAACGTCTGCATCGTCGCGAGGCCCGGCGCGCGGGCGGAGTCGACGGTGGCGCCGGCCAGCGCGGCGGAGAGGAGCCGCGCCGTGATCTCGACCTCGGGCAGCTCGGGCATCGATCAGCCCCGCACCCGGGACAGGACGTCGGGGCCGAGCAGCCCCCGCAGCTCCGCGCGCGAGCCCTCGACGGCGATCACCGCGACCGCCGAGAACTCGGAGACGTTCCGTCCCGTCCCGCCCCAGCCGACGAACCAGTTGCCGTTCGGCAGCGCCTGCAGGTTGCCCTGGGTGTTGTCGAC
>NZ_JBFAPC010000057.1:0-32072 GCF_040675535.1 Patulibacter sp. NPDC049589
CGCTCCTTCAGCGTGTGCGTCTGGTGGTGCGGACGACGGAAGGTCTTGCGGACGCCATCTACCACGATCGCTGGAGACGACACGCGGGTCATGGTCTTCGCGCCGCCCGTGAGCTTCGGGGCGGTCACGTCCTTCGGGACCAGGGGCGGCGGCGGGACCAGCGGGTCCGCGGGCGTCGTCGGGACGACGGGCGTCCCCGGGTCGGCCGGGGGCGCGGGCCCGGCGGGCGTGGTCGGCACCGGGTCGGCCGGCGGCGGGGGCGGGTCGGCCGTCCGGAACGCCTGGTCGGAGCCGGTCACGGCGACCGCGCCGCCCTCGCGGATGGCCTCCACGCGGTAGTGGTACGTGGTGCTCGGGGCCAGGCCCGTGAGCGCGGCCGTCCCGGGGATCGACGCGTCGCCCGCGCCGACGGCCTGCGTCGCCGTGGTCTGCCCGTACGACGCGGTGGTGCCGTAGACGAACCGCAGGCCCGTCGCCCGGCCGTTCGGGGTGACGCTGCCGTTGAGCGTCGCCGCGGTCTGGCCGACGCCGCCGGCCGCGGCGGTCGCGGCAACGGGGATCTCGAGCCGGCCGCAGTCCTGCTGCGGCGCGTCGAGGCCCCAGCGGTAGAGCGTGCCGGAGTCGTCGGGGAAGGTGTCCGTGATCCGGAGCTTCCAGGTCCCGGCGATCGCCTGGCCGTTGAACGCGGACAGCGGCGACGCGGGCTTCCAGGTCCCGGTGATGGGGCCCGGCGCCCCGTTGGCCGGGGTCGGCAGCACCGGGCCGGAGTCGTCGAAGACGGCGTCGACGACGTCGTTGCCGCCGAAGTTCGCGTTGCCCCACTGGTTGGTGATCGGGACGACGGTGCCCGCAGGGCTGACCAGCGCGATCTTCAGGTCGCCGAGCCACGTGTGCAGCAACCGGTCGATCCGCAGGTTCACGTCGGTGACGGTGCCGCTGCCCGTGACGACGAACGGCGCGTCGGTGACCTGGGGGACGGGGGACGAGCTCGTCCCGGTGCCGTCGGTGATCGGGACGACGGCGTTGGACCCCGGGCGGGGATCGACGGATGCCGGCACGACGACGCCGCCCTCGCTCGACGTGATCGCGATCGAGAGCGGGCTCTTGGCGAGGCAGGCGCCGGCGGGCGCTCGGGCGACGAACGCCGTCGTGTTCGGGGCCGTCCGGCCCTTGCCCAGCAGGGGCCAGGAGGCGTTGCCGGTCAGGACGGTGATCGCGGGGTTCGTCGACGTCAGCGTGCCCGTCACCCCGGGCAGGTCGGCCGACCCGATGCCCGTCACGGGGACCGCGACCCGGAACTCCTCGCCGGCCTCGATCACGCCGTCGGCGTCGCCACCCGGGTACGGGTCGGTGAGCGTCGGCGTCCCGCCCGAGCGGACGCCGGTCGGGAGCGCGTAGCTCTCGACCGGGTTCGTGGCGTCCGAGGTCGGGGTCGTGGCGCCCGCGCCCATGCCGCGGGCGGCGAAGACCTGCCAGACGTCGGCGTAGCGGTCGTCCGCGGCGCCCGGGGCGCTGCGCATCGCGACGGCCTGCCGCAGGATCGCGTCGCGCATGTCGAGCATCGACGGGTTGGGAGTGGTCAGCCGCAGGCCGCCGGTGACGAGGGCCAGGGTCGTGTCGCGGCCCGCGACGTCGCCGAGCTTCGTCCGCAGCAGCGTGCGGAGGTCCCAGAGCGTCTCCGCCCAGACCTCGCCGCCGTTGTGCGGGCTCGTGTTGTTGGTGATGCTGAGGTCGCCGTACGTGTAGCCGCCGAGGACGGCGGTTGGCACCCCGGCGTCCTTGCCGTTGCAGTTGGCGATGCCGGCGGGGTTCACCGGGCAGTCGATCGGCTTGGCCCGGATCCCCGCGCCGCCCGTCGAATAGGCGCCCAGGGTCACGTCGCCGGGGACGGCGTCGTCGGGCTTGTGGCCCTGGCTCATGAGCAGGTCCAGCGCGTAGAAGTCGCTCCACGCCTCGCCCATCATGCGCGGCTGTTGCGAGGACAGCGTCGAGCTGCCGCCGGCGTTGACGACGAGGCGGTTGGTCAGGCCGTGGCCGTACTCGTGGTAGACGATGTTCGCGTCGTCGGCGCCGTTGACGCGCCGGATCGTCCAGAGGTACATCTGCATGCGCGGGGCGGCGCCGTCCGGCCCGGTGGTCATGTTGGCGTTGTTGAAGCCCTGACCGTCGTCGACCTCGACCTGGACGTAGTCGCCGCCGACGCCCTGGCCCGTGGTGTTCGTGCGCTGGAAGTTGCCGGACGCCTCGTCGAAGCCGATCGGGCTCTGCTGCAGGTAGTCGTGGTACGCGCTCGCCAGGACGTGGGCGTTGGACGCGGCCTGCGTCTGGTTCGCCACGGCCGACGCGCGGGTCGAGCCGTTCCAGGTGCAGCCCGAGGTCACCACGCAGCCGGCCGTCGCGTCCGGGGTCGGCGCGTAGATCCAGTCCGGTCCCCCGCCGCTGGTGCCGCTGGCGGGGATCTGGACGCGGGCGCCGCCGATCTCGCTGCCGGGGGCGGGGTCCTCGTCGCTCGGGTCCACGTAGGTGCGCGCGTACCGGCCCCACAGGCGGGTGCCGCTCGCGGAGTCGTCGTACCAGGAGGCCGGCATCGTCGTCTGCACGGCGGGGGTCGCGTCCGGGTCGCTCGGGAAGTGCCGGATGCCGCCGAGGTGCTCGGTCAGGCCCTGCCGGCGCAGGAGCGCGCCGCTGTCGGCGTCGACGAGGACCTCGTACGCCAGGTGGTCGTCGTCCTCGGTGACGACGCTCCACGCCAGGCGCGGACCGTCGGCCGTGGCGCTCCAGCGCAGCGTGGCCCGCTCGCCGGTCGCGAACGTCGTCGTGCGGTCGGCGCCCGGGGCGACCGTCGTCGTGCGGGGCGGCAGGCCGGCGACGTCGACGGCCTCACGGGCGGCGCCCAGGCCGGCCGCAGCGGACAGCGCGGGCGAGGTGTCCGGCAGCTTCGCGCCCGGGACCGGGGCGCCGGAGACGTCGATCAGGCGGCCGTCGGCGGTGACGTCGGCCACGACGCCGCTGTCGAACGAGCGGATGCCGTCGAGGACCTGGTTGAAGCGCAGGTGGACGATGCCGTCGGGGCTGACGCTCCGCGCGACGAGCTGCAGGTGCGCGAGGTCCGCCTTCTGCAGGCCGAACGCGGCGCCCTGCTCGCGGACGTAGCCGAGCGCGATCGCCTCGGGCGACGCGGCCGAGCGGCCGGTGAGCAGGGCGTCGGTCCGGCCGACGAAGGAGACGCCGCCGCCGGCGCGGTCCGTGTGGACCTCGCCCTCGGGGCCGAGCTCGGCGTCGAGCTGCCGGCGGGCCGCGACCCGGGCGGCGGGGACGGGCGCGCGGTCGGGGGCCCGGCGGTCGACGTTGGGCAGGCCGCCCGTCGGGCCGGCAGCGCCGAGGGCCGGCGCGGCGGCGAGCAACGACAGGGAGAGGGCGAGCGCCGCCGACGCGGCGGCTGGTCCAGAACGCATCGGTGGGTCCTTCGCAGGGCGAGGCGCGTCCGTCCGGGACGCCCGGGAGCCGTTGCGGGGGACCCACGACCTGCGCGCCATCATAGGCGCGAACGGCGAGGTGCAGCCGGGGCTACGCCATCCGTGCGTACACCGGGCTGGCCGGCCGGTGCGGGCCCTAGGACACCGGTCCAGCCGGCGCGGTCCGCCGCGACGATCGGCCCGGGCTCCGCGATCACCCGTTCTGGTGATGCGCGGCCGGTCCGCGCCCTCCGCGCCGTCGCCCTCGCCGGGGCGGCGGCGGGGAGACGCGGCGCTACGCCGCGCGGGCGGCGCGGACGAGGTCCACGGCCGCGGCGATGCGGGTGCGCAGGACCTCGGGGTCCAGCGCGACGACGGCGGGGGCGGGCGCCTCGACCGCGGGGGCCTCGACGACCGGGGTGTCGGCCTTCGCGGGCGACTCCTCCGTGGCGGCCTCGGCGGGCACGGCCTCGGCGACGGGGGCGTCGGCCTTCTTGCCGCGGCCACCGCGGGACCGGGAGCGGGAGCGCTTCGGCTTCGGCTCCTCGGAGACCGACGGGGCCTCGCCGGGCGTGGCGGCCTCGACGGGCGCCTCCTCGGCGACGACGGGCGCGGCGGGCGTCTCCGCGGCCACGACGACCTCGGGCTCGACGGGCTTCTTCGCGGTGCGGGTGCGGGTGCGCTTCTTCGGGGCCTCGGCGGCCTCGGTCTCGGCCGCGGCGACGACGGGGGCCTCGGCCGGGGCGGCCTGCTTCGCGCGCGGCTTGCGGGCGGCGGGCTTCTTCGGCGCCTCGACCTCGACGGCCTCGACGGGGTCGGCCCCGCCGGAGCGGCGGCGCTTGGCGGCGGGCTTCTTGGCGGGCGTCGCCTCGGCGGCCTCCGCCTCGGCCGCGGCGGCGCCACCGGTGCGCTTGCGCTTGGCGGGCGCCTTCTTGGCGGGAGCGGCGCCGGCCTCGAGCCAGTTGTCGGCGAGGTCGACGCGGGCCTTGTCGCCCTCGCCGGTGACGACGACGGGGACGGCCTGGCCGACGATCGACTCGCGCCGGCTGATCGGCACGGTCACGCGCTTGGTGACCTCGCGACCGCCCTCGAGCTGCAGGCGGATCTGGCCCGCGGTCGCGCGAAGGACCGTCGCGGTCGTCTCGGAGGAAGCAGCGTCGGAAGCCATGGGCCGTCGGATGCTACGCCCTGACGCGACGGGGCGCTCACCCGTCCGGGACGGCACGCGCCCGGCGCCGGGCGCCGCTCCGCCGGGTCGCCGTACGCCGGTCCTCCGAGCGGCCGGACGCGGCCCCATCGGACCACCCCGCGCCGCCTCACCGGGCCGTCGTGCGCTGCGGCGCCGGGTGGGCTGCGGCGAGACTCGAGCTCCACCGGGCCGGACCCCCGGCGCGCGTGCGCCGGCCTCCGCCGCGCGGCCGCTCCCCGCCGTCCTGGCGCCTCCGCGCGACGACCGTCCCGACGGCGCCACCGCGGGACCGGACGTCGGTGGCGCCGGGCCGCCGAGAGGACTAGGTTGGCCCGATGTCCGGGATCTTCGACCTCCTCACCGGGCCCCGCGACGTCCGGCCCGTCCCGCTCGCGGTCCTCGCCGCGGCGGCCGTCGCCGTGGGGATCGGCGCCTGGGAGCACGCGCACCTCTACCACGACGGCTACTCGTCGATCCGGTGGATCGGCCCGCTGTTCCTGGTCAACGCGATCGCGTCGCTGGTGGTGCTCCTGCTGCTGATCGCGCGCCGCCCGCTGGCGTTCGCGATCGGCTCCCTGGCGATCAGCGGCCCGTCGATCGTCGCGCTCGTCCTGACGCGCAACGGCGACGGGCTCTTCGGATTCCGCGAGTCCGGCTACGACGCGGCGGCGGGGCTCACGCTCGGCGCCGAGATCGCCGCCGTCCTGCTCACCGTCCTTGGCGTCGTGCTCGCGCGCGACCAGCTGGGCGTCGACCCGCCGCCGCCCCCGCCCGAGGACGTGCGGACGGAGGTGCTCGTATGAGCGAGGCGTGGGTCCGCTGGGTGCTCGCCGCGATCGTGGTCGTCGTCCTGGGCGGGACGATCGTCGGGATCGACCCGGGCGGCGACGGGTCGCCGGAGGCCACGGCGCCCGCCAAGACGACGTCGGCGAGCAGTCGCACCGCGCTGGCGACGCTGGGCGTCGTCGCGGACCGCGGGCGCAAGACGTTCGCCGACAACGGCTGCGGCGGCTGCCACCGGTTGGCCGACGCGCGCTCGGAGGGCACGATCGGCCCGGACCTCGACGCCTCGATCTCCGCCGACACGCTGGCCACGATCCGCCGCGACATCGTCGACCCGAGCGCCGAGGGCACGCCCGGATATCCGGACGGCCGCATGCCCGACGGCTACGCGCGCCTCTCGAAGCCCGAGCTCGACGACCTCGTGCGCTACCTGCAGGCGGCGACCTCGGGGCGGTAGCTCGTCAGTCGTCGCTGCCGCTGAGCGTCAGCACGACCTCGCGGGAGCCGCCGCGGTCGCGGAACTCGCACAGCGTGATGCCCTGCCAGGTGCCGAGCGCCGGCCGGCCGTCGGTGACGGGGATCGTGAGGTCCGGGCCGACGAGGGTGGTCTTGACGTGCGCGGGCATGTCGTCGTCGCCCTCGAGCGTGTGGGTCCACGTACTGCTCCGGCACCCGGTCGTCGAACCACGTGCGCAGGTCACGCCGCACGTCGGGGCTCGCGTTCTCGTTCAGCGTCAGCCCGGCGGAGGTGTGCCGGCAGAAGACGTGGAGCAGCCCGACCCGCACGTCGCCGAGCTCGGGCAGCGCGCCGAGGACCTCGTCGGTGACCAGGTGGAACCCGCGGGGACGCGGACGGAGCGACACGGTGCGCTGGACCCAGACCATCTGCTGATCCTCGCAGGAGGTCACGACGAGGCCTCCCCGGCCGTCGCGCGGTGGGGGAAGATCCGCCGACGCGTTGGTGTGTCGTCCCCGGGGGCGATCGCCCCTGCCCGCCCGCCGTCGGGCCCCGGGCGCGATCAGCCGGCCGCTGCGGGAACGCCCTGCCCCCCCCGGGACGAACCCGCGGCACCCGGCCTCCGGGACCCCCGGCCCCGGAACGCCGAACGCCCGGCGGGTGCCGGGCGTTCGGGTCCTGCGATGCCGCCGGCCGCAGCCGACGGGGCCTACCGGTTGCCGGGCGAGCGCTTCGGGAACTGCGAGACCGGCGCCGACGCGTCCAGCGCGGTCTTGACGATGCGGTTCTGCTCGATCGTGTGCGCGGCCGGGTAGCCCTCGGACGGGGAGGCGCGCTCCGGGCGGCCGACGTAGCCGATGGCCAGGTGGTCGGGGAGGATCTGCTGCAGGCGCGGGGCCATGAACGCGCGGGCGCCCATGTTGCGCGGCTCCTCCTGGACCCACACGACCTCGCGCAGGTTCGGGTACGCGCCGATCAGGTCGCGCAGCCCCTGCTCCGGGAAGGGGTAGAGCTGCTCGATGCGGCCGATCGCGACGGCCCCGTTGTCCTGGCGCATCTCGTGCTGGCGGAGGTCGTAGAAGATCTTGCCGGTGCAGAGGATGAGCCGCGTGACGCCGTTGGGGTCGACGCCGGGCTCGCCGAGGACCGGGAAGAAGCGGGTCTCCGACAGGTGCTCGATGCGGTTGCGGGCCTGGGGCAGGCGCAGCAGCGACTTCGGCGTCATGACGACGAGCGGGCGCGGCTTCTCGATCAGGGCCTGGCGGCGCAGGAGGTGGAAGTACTGCGCCGGCGTCGTGACGTTCGCGACGCGGATGTTGCCCTCGGCGGCGAGCTGCAGGAAGCGCTCGACGCGGCCGGAGGAGTGCTCCGGACCGGCGCCCTCGTAGCCGTGCGGCAGGAGCAGCGTCAGGCGCGACGTCTGGCCCCACTTGGCCAGGCCGGAGACGATGAACTGGTCGATGATGACCTGGGTGCCGTTGACGAAGTCGCCGAACTGGGCCTCCCACAGGACGAGCGCCTCGGGCGCCTCCTGCGAGTAGCCGTACTCGAAGCCGAGGCACGCGACCTCGGACAGCGGCGAGTTGTGCAGCTCCATCGGCGCCTGGGCACCGGGGATGTTGCGGATCGGCGCGTAGCCCTTGCCGTCGCGCGAGTCGTGCAGGACGAGGTGGCGCTGCGAGAACGTGCCGCGCTCGGAGTCCTGGCCGGTCAGGCGGACGGGGACGCCCTCCTTGACGAGCGACGCGTAGGCCAGGGCCTCGGCGTGCGCCCACTCGATGCCGCCGTCCGGGCCCAGCGCGTCGCGGCGCTTGTCCATCTGCTTCTTGAGCTTCGCGTTCCAGACGAAGTCCTCGGGCACCGTCAGGAGCTGCTCGTTGAGCTCCGTCAGCTCCTCCTTGGAGACCTTGGTGACGGGCTCCTCGGAGCGCGAACGGTCCATCAGGTAGGTGCCGGTGGCGGACGTGTCGATCGTGCCGCCGGCCTCCTGCCAGTCCTTGACCTTCTTCTTGACGCCCTGGTGCAGCTCGGTGAGGTTGTCGTTGACGGCCTGGCGCTGGCTGTCGACGGCCTCCTTGGAGAGGACGTCCTCGGAGACGAGGCGCTCCGCGTAGAGCTCCGACACCCGCGGGTGCTTCTTGATCGTCTCGGCCATGACGGGCTGCGTGTAGGCGGGCTCGTCGGACTCGTTGTGCCCGTAGCGGCGGTAGCCGATGAGGTCGATCAGGACGTCGTGGCCGAACTCCTGGCGGAACGCGAACGCGAGGCGCGTGGCGTTGATGCAGGCCTCGACGTCGTCGGCGTTGACGTGGATGATCGGCACGTCGAAGCCCTTGGCGAGGTCCGAGGACCACTTCGTCGAGCGCGAGTCGGTCGGGTCGGTGGTGAAGCCGACCTGGTTGTTGCAGATCAGGTGGACCGCGCCGCCGACGCGGTAGCCCTCGAGCGCCTGGAGGTTCAGCGACTCGGCGACGACGCCCTGGCCCGGGAAGGCCGCGTCGCCGTGGAGGATGATCGGCAGCGCGACGTCCTCGTCGCGCGGGCCGTGGGCCTGGCCGCGGTCGGTCTGGACGGCGCGGGCGGCGCCGAGGACGACCGGGTTGACGAACTCGAGGTGCGACGGGTTGCTCTCGAGCACCACGCCGATCGACTTGCCGTCGGGCAGCTCGTAGCGGCCGGACGCGCCGTGGTGGTACTTGACGTCGCCGGTGCCGCCCTGCAGGTCCTGCGTGACGGTCTTCGCCGCGGCGATGACCGAGCCGCCCTCGAACTCGGTGAAGAGCGCGTCGTACGGGCGGCCGAGGTTGTGGGCCAGCACGTTGAGGCGGCCGCGGTGGGCCATGCCGATGATGACCTCCTGCGCGCCGGCGCGGGCGCCCGCGAGGTGGATCAGCTCGTCGATGACCGGGACCGTGATGTCGAGGCCCTCGATCGAGAAGCGCTTCTGGCCGAGGTAGGCCTTCTGCATGAACCGCTCGAACGTGTCGACCTGGATCAGGCGGCCGAGCAGGCCCTTCTTGCTCTCGGGCGAGAGCGGCTTGCGGTACTCGCCGGACTCGATCTTCTCGCGCAGCCAGACCCGCTGCTCGTTGTCGGAGATGTGCTCGACCTCGTACGCCGTCGAGCCGCAGTAGACGTCGCGCAGCGCCGGCAGGACGTCGGCGAGCGTGTCGCCGCCGACGAACGTGCGCAGGATCGACGCCGGGATCTGCTTCAGGTGCTCCTCGTCGAGGCCGAGGCGCTCGAGGTCGACGCCGATCTGGCGGGCGATGTCCTCCGGCGTGCGGTCGGACGCGGTCTCGAGCGGGTCGAGCTTCGCCAGCAGGTGGCCGTGCGAGCGGATCGCGCGGATCAGCGAGGTGGCGGCCTGGACGGCCTGCAGCAGCTCGATGGACGGCGCGCCGCCCTGGGCGACCGCGGTCGCCGCCGCACCGGCGCCGCCGGCACCGGCCTGGATCTTCGGCTGCGGCTTCTCGATCGCGGGGCCGAGCGACGCGCCGAGGTCGGCGAACGCCTGCTCGTAGAACTCGTGCTCGCCCTGGAGGTACTCCTCGACGATCTTCAGGAACTGGCCCGACTGGGCGCCCTGGATGATCCGGTGGTCGTACGTCGAGGTCATCGACATGACCTTCTCGGCGCCGATCAGCTCGCCGACCTCGCCGAGGCCGACGGGGTAGGCGATCGAGCCGGTCGCGACGATCGTGCCGTTGCCGGTCATCAGGCGGGGGACCGAGGCGACGGTGCCGATGCCGCCCGGGTTCGTCAGCTGGATGTTGGCGCCCTGCAGGTCGTCGCCCGTGAGCTTGTTGTCGCGCGCCTTGGCGATCAGCGCGTTGAACGCGTCGAGGAAGCCGCGGAAGCCGAGGCGGCCCGCGTCCTTGATGACCGGGACCATCAGCGTGCGCTTGCCGCGGCGCTCGACGTCGACGGCGATGCCGAGGTTGACCTGCCCGTGGTCGACGAGGATCGGGTTGCCCTCGTCGTCCTTCTCGTACGTCAGGCCCATCGCGGGCATCTGCTCCGTCGCCGCGCGGGCGATGGCGTAGCCGATGAGGTGGGTGAAGGAGACCTTCTCGCCGGCGGCCTTCAGCTGCTTGCGGCGGCCGTCGAGCGTCGTGATCGTGATCGTCCGGAACGACGTGGCCGTCGGGACGGTGAGGGACTCCTCCATCCCGCGCGCCAGGGCGGACGCGCCGCCGCGGATCGGGGTGCGCGTGACCGCGGCGGACGAGCGCCCGCCGTTGGACTTCGCGGTGAGGACGTCGTCCTTGGTGATGCGGCCCTGCGGGCCGGTGCCGCGGACGCCCGTGAGGTCGACGCCCTCGACGCCGGCGGCGCGCGCCGCGACCGGCGTGGCCTTGACGTCGGACGGGATCGTGGCGGCGGAGCCCGAGCCGTTGGTCGGCGCGGCGTCGGCGGCCGGGGCCTCGGGGGCGGGGGCGCTCGACGCGGCCGCGGCCCCGGCGCGGATGTGGCCGATGACCTCCTGCGGGTGGATCGTGTCGCCGTCGGCGAAGAGCTTCTTCTCGAGCACGCCGCCGACGGGGGCGGGGAGCTCCATGTCGACCTTGTCGGTCGAGACGACGAGGACGTCGGCGCCCTCCTCGACGGTGTCGCCCTCCTCGACGAGCCACTCGAGCAGCGTCGCCTCGGTGACCGAGTCGCCCGCGGACGGCGTGATGATGTCGACCAGGTCGCCGCCGGCGGCCGGAGCGTTGCCCGGGTCCGCCTGCTTGGCGGCGCCGTCGCTCACCGCGCCGGCCTCGGAGGCGTCGGACGAGGGGGAGGGAGCCTCGGAGCCGCCGGTGCCGTTGGGGTCGATCTCGCCGACCACGAAGCCGGACTGGACCGTCTCGCCCTCGGTCGCGTGGACCGCGACGAGGACGCCGGAGGCGGGGGCGGGGATCTCGGCGTCGACCTTGTCGGTCGAGATGACCACGAGGTCCTCGCCCTCCGTGACCTGGTCCCCGGGCTCCTTCAGCCACTCGAGCACCGTGCCCTCCGCCACGGACTCGCCCATCTGCGGGAGGATGACCTGGACGGTGGTGCCTGTCGCCATGAGACATCGAACCTAGCACTCTGGTTCGGGGTCGGAGTCTGCGCAGGGACACATCCGAACCCTGTTGCGGACTGGTGTCCGGGGCCCGGGCCCACCCGTTCGGGGGATGGCGCCTCACCGTCGGTGTCACGCCCGGCGGCAGCGGTGGTGGCCCCCGCGGCGACCTCCTCCGGCGGCACCGGCGGCGCGTCGGCCGTCGGCACCGGGGGATCGGGGCGCCCGCCCGGTGGGCTGGGACGACTGCGGCCGTCGTCGCTCAGGCGGCCGCGGCGCGCTCGCGGCGGCGCTGCTCGACCACGAACCCGATCGAGCCGACGAACGGCCCGATCGCCCCGATCACCGCAACGCAACCGGCGAGCCACAACGGGATCACACGGGCCCGCAGGGCGGCGAGCGTCAGGACGCACATGATGATCCAGCCCCACCCGTGGCCCCAGCCCAGCGCGGTCTTCAGCCCGCTGTCCACGCCGCCGATCCAGCAGGCGAGGAGCCCGAGGTAGATCGCGGAGTGCACGAACGAGCACCACTTCATGACGCGGAAGGACGGCGCGAGCAGCGCGAGGCCCCGCCGTGCCGCCCCGTCCCCGCCGGTGCGCTCCGGGATCCGGCCGAGGCTCACGCCACGCCCTGCACCGCGCGGGCGAGGCCCCGCAGCGTGGGCTCCGCGTGCTCGGGCCACGCGTCGACGTCCGCCGGCCACCACTCGTGCGCGTCGTGCTCGGGGTCGCGCTGCACCTCGGCGCCGTCGGGCAGCCAGGCGACGCCGACGAACATCACGAGGTCGCTGGGCAGCAGCACCAGCGACAGGCCCTGCAGGCGCTCGGCCTCGACGTTCCACTCCTCGGAGAGCTCGCGCTCCAGCGTCCGCATCGGCGACTCGCCGGGGTCGACCGCGCCGCCGGCGCCGAGGCTCCAGCGGCCCGCCCACGTCGCGACCCACGACGCGCGGCGGCCGGCGAGCCAGCGGCCCTGCTGGTCGCGGACGACGCACTGGCCGGTCATCGAGCGCGCCGCGCCGCCGGGCAGCAGGCGCAGCGCCCAGCGCACCGGCTCGAGCTCGAGGTGCAGGCGGCCCTGCTCGTCGACGTGGTGCGAGGCCAGGCGGGTGGAGAGCCCGTCGTGGCTCGGCGAGTCGCGGTCCTTGAGCTGCTGGATCGCGGCGTCGGCGGCGGCGGTGGCCTCGTCGGCGGCGACGTAGGGCTCCTCCAGCCAGGTGGAGAGCACCTCGTCCGCGGCCCAGGGGCCGGACGCGAGGATGGTGGGGCCCGCCGTCATCGAGCGGATTCTACGGCTCGACGAGCCCGCTGCGAAGCGCGTAGCGGGTGAGGTCGACGCGGTGGCGCAGGCCGAGCCTCGCGACGATCGGGGGACCCGCGCGAACTGCGGCGCCTGCTGTCGATCCTGCTGATGACGGTCGTCGTCGTCTTCTTCGTCGGGCTGTTCGTGATGGTCGGCGTGCCGGTCAGATTGCTCCCGATGGTGCCGGTGACCCTCGACATCCTGCTCCGGTACGCCTGATGACCCCGCGGCCGATCACCGGGCGCTGCTGCGCGTCGTGCCCGTGCTGCGCCACCGCGAGGCGGCGCTCGCCGAACCCGTCAGTCGCCACGCCAACCGCGAGCGCGTGGAGATCGGCGAGCAGCACTCCGACACGCAGCTGGCCGAGACGCTCATGACCCACCCGGTGCTGACCGCCCCGGTCGTCGACGAGCGGCGGCAGGTGCGCGGAATCGTCACGCCCGCCGCGTTCTTCGCGGCGCTGGTGGCCGGAGTCGGCGCGCGGCGGTGAGAGGGGGGTCGGGTCGGGGTCGACGGTGCGTGCTGCGGAAGGTGCGCTGCAGCACGCGCGGGCGGCGCAGCCCGGGCGATAGATCGCCCGGGCTGCCCGGGTCTCAGTCGACCTCGATGACCGAGACCTGCCCGTCGCTACCAGTGAGGCGGAGCGCGGTGGGCTGCTTCGCCGCCGCGACGGTGATCGCGAACACCGATCCCTTCGGAGCCGTCTTCGCGAGCTCCACCCCGTCCTGGTTGATCACGGCGACGCTCGCGACGTCATCGACCGCAATCCCGCGGAACGCGTAGGCGCCGGTGCCTTCCTGCACCTCCACGGGGCTCGGCGTCGACCAGATGACCGAAGCGCCGGAGACGGCAAGACGCTCATCGTGGCCACAGAGGACATTGCCGTCGCCGAAGACGGCACAGATCCCCGACTCGATGGGCACGACGGTCCACGTCTTCGTCTCGCCGCTGGGATCACCCACGGTACGGGCCCGGGCAGCGTCGATGTCGACGTTGGCCAGACGCGTCCGCTCTACGGGCGCGCGTGCCTCGGCATCGGCCGGCGAGCCGGCGGACTCATACGCGGTGACCTTGGGCGACCAGACCTTCGGCTGTGCGGCGACGGCGCTCCCGGCGAGCACCAACGCCACGATCGCCAGAAGAACCGCCAGGCGTCGGCGGAGTGTGGAGGTGAAAATGGACGCACCATTCCCTGTCGCGTATTGCAGCGAATTTCGCATACCTGCTTGCTCCCGTTCGGGTTGTTGTCGGTTGCGCCCGGCAACGTGCACACCACACTCGACCGGTGAAAGCAGGCGCCATTTCTACCTGCGGTCACAAGAAGTGCGTGACGGCGTGAGGCATCCTCCGGCCTACGGCCGGCGGTTTTCTCGGTCCGGTGTTGCGTGCGGTGCTAAGTGTGAGTCACCGCCCGGGGCCGTGTTCTGGTGCGTCGGGGACTTGGAAGATCTCCGGGTCCGCCTGCGGGATCGGGACGCGTTCGTAGCGCACGACGGTGAGCCGAGCGCTCAGGACGTACGAACTGTTTTGGGACGTGATGCGCGCTCGCTCGGCAGCCGAGACGTCGGGTGCGAAATTCAGCGGCGGCCGAAAGTACGAGTCGATGCGCACCGGCTCGCCTGACGCCTCGTCGACGAAGTACCGCAGGCGGGTGTCAGCCGTGAAGCCGCCCTGTCCGTTGGAGCCGCCGGCGTGGTCGGCGACGAGTTCGCGGACCTGGCGCCCCTCGAGCGTCGTGGTGCCGCGGTCCACGAAGCGCTTCTCGCGCAGGAGCAGCTCGACGGCACTGGCAGCGTCGGGGGCGCCCGCACCAGTGAGATCGATGCCGTCGGGCGCGGCGCGCGACGAGACGCGCAACGATCCATTCCAGCTCTTGAGCTCCCAACCCCGTCCGTCGGCGGCCTGGCCGCTTTCGAGGTAGCCCAGCGGACGCCCGTCCGGGGTCTCCGTGCTGGTACGGGTCCGGAAGCGCTGCGGCCGGTCAGCCATCCACTGCTCGATCCTCCGGCCTTGCAGCGCGACGGTTCGGCGACCTTCGGTGATCGCGATTCGTTGGGGACGGCCGTCCGGCTGAACGGGTCCTCCCGACATGACGAGGTGAACGACGTCGCCAGCCGGCGAAAGCGCCGCTCGAGCGGAGGCAACCGCATCGAGACGGGGCATTCCGTCCTCGTTCAGACCCGGCCCGATGGCGACGGCCGCGACGATCGCGGACACCGCGAAGCCGGCGATCGCGAACCGGCGGCGGTGCCGCAGGCGGCGAGCGCGCAAGATCAGGTTGGCCTCGTGCTGGTCCTCGCGAGCGGCGGCCGCTCGCAAGTCGACGCCGATCTCGCGCAGCACGGTCAGATTGCGCAGGTCATCGTGGGGGTGCTCGTCAGGCACAGCGTTCCTCCCCGAGTCGGATGAATGTAGGGGTGGCGCGCAGCGCACGCAGCGCACGACTGACCCGCGCCCGTGCCGTCTGCTCGCTCGTCCCGAGGCGTGCAGCGAGCTCGACGTACGACTGCTCCTCGAGGACCCGCAGGCGCAGCACATGTCGCTGCGGTTCGGTGAGCTCATCGAGAGCGGCGGCGACTTCGTCGCGAACGCCCTGCAGGTCGATCAACTGCTCGATCCGATCGAAATCCGCATCAGGCAGCGATCGGCGCTGCATGCCGAGACGAACCATCGCCTCGCGCTCGACGCGGCCGCGCCGCAGGTAGTCAGTCAGCTGGTTTCGGGCGATCGCGTAGATCCACCCGACCAACTCTTCATCCGTCCGCCCACGGAACCGTCGTCGGTCCGCGACCGCTCGAGCGAAGGTCTCGGCCACGAGGTCGACCGCCGTCTCCGGTTCGAAGGTACGCCTGGCGAGGTATCGCAGCACCTCTGGGGCGTGACGGTCATACAGCGAGGCGATGTGGTCAGCGGTAGGCGTCACGGATCTCGGCTCTTAAGACGAACGACCACGAAAGTTGTGACACCCGGATGCCGACTCGAGGAGCGGACGGCACGACGAGCAACGGCGCCTGGGTGTGCGTCGTGCGCGCGGACTCTTGCGTCGAACGCAACAGGTCGACGCCCACGCAGCAAGGTCGGCGTGCGTGCGTCCCATTCGTCGACGCCTAGCCGGCGACGGAACCCGGCGCTCCTGGCTGGAGAGTCCGGACGACGACGCGTCCGCGATCGAGGGGGACCTCGTCGGCGACCGCGAGCCGACGAGACCCGTGCCTGCCGGCCGACTGCTGACGCGGATGCTCTCCTCGCCCCTCGGCGGTGGCGGTGCAGCCTCAGCCCGCCCCCTCCGTCACCTCGAGTTCGACGCCGAACGCCCGTCGGACGAGCGCTGCCTGCCCCTCGGCGGCCCAGCGCGCGACGGGCGCCCCGTCGACGCCGCAGGACATGTGCAGCAGCAGCCGGTCGCCGTCGCGCCGCAGGGTGACCGCGCGGACCGCGCCGTCGTGGCCCCGCTCCATCCCCTCGGCCATCCGCAGCAGGGCGACCATGCGCAGCAGCCGGGCATCGTCGCCGTCGGTCACGAGCGACCGGAACGGCCCCATCGTCGGGGTGCCCTTGCGGTGGTACCGGATCGCTTGGCCGACGACGGCGGTCTCGGCGGGCGAGAACCCCGGCAGGCCGTTGGTGACCAGCAGGTAGCGGCCGTGCTTGTGGTGGTCGTCGTAGCCGACGGCCATGCCGATGTCGTGCAGCGCCGCCGCGGCGGAGACGAGGCCGCGCTCGCGCGGGTCGCCGTCGTGGACGCCGAGCGCGTGCAGCCCGTCGAAGAGCTCCAGCGCGAGCTTCTCCACGTGGGCGGAGTGGCGCGGGTCGTCGTCGTAGCGGGCGGCGAGGTTGCGGACCGCGGCGTCGCGCACGTCGGGGTAGGCCGCCAGGCCGGTCGCGGCCTTCTGCGCGCCCAGCAGCCGGTCGAGGAAGACGCCCTCGCGGAGGCCGAACTCGGTGGCCTCGATCGCGTGGACGCCGGCGACGTGCAGGACGGTGTCGATCGTCACCGCGGCGCCGAGGATGACGTCGGCGCGAGAGGGTTTGATGCCGGGGAGCGAGCCGCGCTCCTTCGGCGGCAGCGCGGCGAGCTCGTCGATCAGGCGCTCGAGCGCGTCGCGGTCCACCCGGACGCCCTGGACGCCGAGGTCCGTCGCGCCGTGGTGGTGGCGGATCGCGGTGGCGAGGTTGCGGACGGCGCCGCCGACGCCGACGAGCCGGTCGCCCAGGTCGGCCACCCAGGGCGCGGCCTGCAGCTCGTCCTCGACGTGGCGGCGCAGCTGCTTGATCGCCGACTTCGGCGTCGGGCCGTCGCCCCGGAGGAACTGCTCCGTCGTGCGGACGGCGCCCAGGCGCCACGAGCGGCTGTCGGTGGCGCCGCGACCCCGGGTGCGCGCGAGCTGCATCGAGCCGCCGCCGATGTCGAGCACGCCGCCGTCGGACAGCGTCGTCGAGTTGATCGCCGCGATGTGGCCGTACGCGGCCTCCTCCGTCTGGCTGAGGACGCGCGGGCGCAGGAGCGTCTGGGCGCGGGTGTCGTCGAGGATCGCGTCCTGGTTCGGGGCCTCGCGGATCGCGCTGGTGGCGACCGCGTCGATGCGGTCGGACGTCAGCTCGTGCGAGCGGCAGAAGTGGTCGAACAGCTGGATCGCGACGAAGGCGCGCCGTAGGCCGCGGGGCTGCAGCTCGCCGTTCGGGCCGAGGTCCGCGCCGATGCGGACGGGCTCGTAGAGCTCGGCCGTCTGGCGCCACGCGCCGCCGGGGACCCGCGAGGCCGTCGGGTCGACCGCGTAGACGACCATGCGGAAGGTGTTGGACCCGAGGTCGACGACCGCGCGCCGGGTGGACGCCCCCGCGACGCCGCCGAAGGCCGGCCCGCCGAGACCGTCGGGGGTGGGCATCAACCCGTCGTCTCGATGAGCTCGATGCGGTAGCCGTCGGGGTCGCGGACGAAGCACAGCCGCGAGCCGCCCTCGCGCACCGAGTACGGCGGCTTCTCGGGCGTGATCCCCTGCGCGGCCAGGGCCTCGAGCGTCGCGTCGAGGTCCCCCGCCGAGACCGCGATGTGGCCGTAGCCCGAGCCGATCTCGTAGCCGTCGACGCCGTGGTTGTACGTGAGCTCCAGGCGGGCGCCGTCGCCGGGCAGGCCCAGGAAGACGTTGGTCGCGTCGCTGCCGATCGGCACGCGGCGGAGCTCCTCGAAGCCGAGCGCGCCGTAGAACGCGACCGACCGGTCGATGTCGCCGATCCGGTAACAGGTGTGAAGCAGTGCGGGCACGTGGCGGAGGCTAGCGCGGGGTGCGGCCGGGGCCCGGACGGACGGTATCGGCGGTCGTGACCGTCGGGGTGCGGATGCTCGCGGTCGGTCCGCGGCGCCCGTCCGGCCCGCCACGGCGTCGGCGCCCAGGCCGGCACGCGATTCGGCGGTGACGCAGATCGCCGTGTGGACGGTGTTGCGTGTCCGAATCGTACGTTCGTGGCCCGGTTCGATACGGGCGGCGCGGAGTCACCCCGGGATCTTGTCCGCTCGGCGCAACCGATCGCGCCGGCTCCGGGGCAGAGTCGAGGACCCTGCCGCGTGGCCCCCTGCCGCCGGCACGTGCCTCACGAGGTTCCTGCATGTCGAAGAGAACGACGCCCCCGCGTCACCTGCGCAAAGCTCTGCCGGTCGCCGCGGTCGCGATGTTGGTAGTGGTCCCGACGGGTGCCTCGGCCGCGAAGGCGAAGCCCGCCAAGCTGACGGTCACGGCGATCAGCTCACCACCGAAGGGCCTGAAGGCGGGTGACCGCTTCACCGTCACCGGCAAGGTGAAGAACACCGGGGGCACGAGCAGTCCCGCAAACCTCGCGTTCGAGCTGCGCGCCGGCAGCAACCCGAAGGTCGTCTCGCCGATCGGCGGCGACGCGATCGCGAAGGTCCGTCCCGGGCAGACCCGCTCGTTCAAGGCGCGTGTCACGGTCGGGCAGACGGTCCGCCTGAAGGGCCGCGACAGCGTCTCGTTCTTGCTGGCCGCCTGTGTCCGTCCGAAGCGCGGTGCGCTCACGGTCTCGTGCCGCAAGGCCTCCGGTCGCGCCGCGGTCGCGTCACCGCCGGTCGCGAGCCCGGCGGCCCCAGCAGCGCCGATCACTCCCGGACAGCCGGAGCCCGCGACGCCCACGACGCCTACGACGCCGACCACCCCGACGACACCCGCGGACCCGACGGTGTTCACCGCGGGCGCTCGCTCGCTCGGTGACACGCTCTTCCCGACGATCGGCAATGGCGGGTACGACGCCGAGCACTACGACCTCGATCTGCAGTACACGATCTCCTCGAAGCTCCTGCGTGGCACGACGACCGTCACCGCCGTCGCGACGCAGAACCTGTCCGAGTACTCGTACGACCTGACCGCCTGGAACGGCGTGACCGGCGTGACCGTCGACGGGGTCCCCGCGACCTACACCGTCGACTACGACAATCAGAAGCTCATCGTCACCCCGCCGGCCGGCATCCAGGAGGGAACGGAGTTCCGGACCGCCGTGACCTACGGCGGGATCCAGCAGGCCTACATCGACCCGGACGGATCGTCCGAGGGCTTCGTCCCGAGCACGACCTACGGTGCGATCGTGGTGAGCGAGCCCGTCGGCGCGATGGGTTTCTTCCCGAACAACAACGTCCCGTTCGACAAGGCGTCGTACACGACGACGATGAAGGTCCCGTACGGCTGGAGCGTCGTAGCATCCGGTGTCCTGAAGGGCAAAGAGGACACCGGCACCACGCCGGCGGACTTCAGCACCTACACCTGGGACGAGACCGACCCGACGTCGAGCTACCTCTACCAGCTGGCCATCGGCAAGTACGACCTCAGCTCGCCCGACCCCGCGGCGCCGCAGAAGACGGTTCCGGTGTCCGGTCCGCTCTCGCCGGGCATCCTCAACCCGTCGGTTCCGTACTACACGGCCATCGACTCCACGTTCACGAACAAGGCCTCGATTCTCGGTCGCCTGAACGGCACGGCGCCGGGCTTCGGCCTCAATGGCGGCGCCGGCGCGCTCGACTACTACGCGGACTACTACGGCGTGCCGTACCCGTTCACGGCGATGGGCGGCATCGTCCCGCGCCAGAGCGTCTCGTACTCGCTCGAGACGCAGGGCAAGCCGACCTACGCGACATCGACGTCCGCGGCCAACGCGGGCCCGTCGGTCTCGACCGTCGCCCACGAGAACGGCCACATGTACTTCGGCGACGGAGTGACGCTGACCCAGTGGAAGGACATCTGGCTCAACGAGGGCATGACCGAGTTCTCGACCTGGCTCTACACCGCGAACATCACGCCGGGCGGCGCGACGCTCGACTCCCGGTTCGCCCAGTACTACACGAACAACACGTCGTCGACCTTCTGGACCGTCGCCCCGGCGGACCCGCCGACGGCCGTCGACATCTTCGACACGAACGCGATGTACAACCGCGGCGCCACGACGATGCTCCAGGTCCGGGCCATCCTCGGCGAGCCGACGTTCCGGGCGATGATGAAGACGTACCTCACCCAGCACCTGTACGGGAACACCACGTCCGAGCAGTTCATCGCGCTGGTGAAGGAGACCGACCCGGCGCGCGCCGCGCGCTGGACCGAGTTCTTCCGCCAGTGGCTCTACACGAGCTACACCGGTGCGGGCAACAAGCCGACGATCAGCAAGGACAACTTCGACACGTTCGTCCTGCCGTAGCCGGTCGCGGACTCCGGCGCCCGTCCGGCGCCGGGCCGCGGCCACCCCGCGACAGCCCCGGCCCGCCCTCGTGCGGGCCGGGCCCGTTTGGGGGTCGAGCGCGAAGGCTCGGCCTCGGGGGGATCTGCGAGCATCCCGGCCATGGCCGAGCTCGTCGTCGAACGCATCGAGATCCCCGCCTTCGTGGGCAACTCCTACGTCGTCGGCTTCCCCGGAGGGCCGTGCGCCTTCATCGACGCCGGAGCCGACGCGGCGAAGATGTCGGAGGCCGCCGCGAAGCACGGGATGACGCCCGCCGCGGTGCTCCTGACGCACCACCACTACGACCACGTCTCCGAGCTCGAGGAGATCCTCGACCGCATCGGCAAGGTCGACGTCCTGATCCACGAGTTCGAGCAGCCGCTCGCGTCGGAGTTCGTCACCGGCTTCACGGCGAACATCGAGGACCGCGAGGTCATCCGCATCGGCGAGGACCTCGAGTTCCGCGCCGTCGCGACCCCCGGCCACACCAAGGGGATGCTGAGCTTCGTCGGCCACGGCCACGTCTTCACGGGCGACACGCTCTTCCGCGAGTCCGTCGCCGGCGTCCGGGCGCCGGGCCACACGACGTTCGAGGACCTGAAGTCGTCGATCCTCGACACCCTGCTGGAGCTGCCGGACGAGACGATCGTCGTCTCCGGCCACGCCGCGCCGTCGACGATCGGCCACGAGCGCGAGCACAACCCCTTCGTCCGCGTCTGGGACGGCCTCGACCCCGAGGGCGACGAGCCGGTGATCGTCTCGCTGCCCGACGACGACGGCGTCACCCAGGACCACGAGGTCCGCCTCGTCCTCGAGGCCGCCGACTACGACGGCGGCACGAAGTGCTGGATCCGTTGGCCGGATGGCGCTGACGATCTCGTCCCGGGCAGCAAGGTCCGCCGCCCCTGAGCCCTCGGTCCGGGCGCCGACGCCCGACCGCATCGAGTTCTGGACCCCTGAGGTACCGAACTCGACAGGGGCCGGACCGCCATCCCCCGTTCCATCGAGTTCTGGACCTCCGAGGTACGGAACTCGATGACGGCCGGACCGGGCGCCTCGGGCCAGAGGCCCCGACCTGCTGCGGAGCCCCGACCGGTCACCCGGTCCTCCGACCACCCGCCCTGCCCCACCGCTCCGGAGCGACCCGCCCGGTCTGGCGCGTCGGCGCTCGCCTGTGCTCCGTTGGCGCTCGCGGGGCTCGACGCGGTTCTCGGAGCACACGCCCGGACAGCCCGTCCTCGAGTACGCCGGCCCGTTCCCGACCCCGTGAGGACGGCGCGTGAGCGGCCACGCGCCACGCCGACCGAGGCGCGCGACGGGCCCGAGTACGATCGATCACATGGCGGAGCGACGCGGACGGCGCAAGGGGCCGGACACCTCCCACGAGGACGAGGAGACCGCGGCGATCCCGACGGGCCGGTACCGCCGCGCGGCGTCGCTCGGCCGGCTGGCCGCCCGGGCCGCGGTCCGCGACGGCGCCACCCGCGTCACGAACTACGGCCGCACCGAGGAGGACCGCTCCCGCCGGATGTCCGAGCAGCAGTTCCGGACGGCGGAGCAGATCGTCGACGTGCTCGGGACGATGAAGGGCGCGGCCATGAAGGTCGGCCAGGTCCTGAGCTTCATGGACGTCGGGCTCGTCCCGCCGGAGCACCGCGACGAGTTCCAGAGGAAGCTCTCGAAGCTCCGCGACATGGCGCCGAGCGTGGCCTTCAAGGACATGCGCAAGGTCATCGAGGCCGACATCGGCGCGAAGCTCAAGGACGTCTTCGCGGAGTTCGACGAGGAGGCCATCGGTGCCGCCTCGATCGGCCAGGTCTACCGCGCCCGCCTGCGCGAGAAGCCGCAGGGCTGGAGCACCGACGTCGCCGCCGTGAAGGTGCAGTACCCCGGGATCGACGCCGCCGTGCGCGCCGACCTGCAGAACCTGGGCCTGATCCTGCGCCTGGCGAAGGCCGTCGCGCCCGGGCTCGACGTGCAGGCCGTCGGCGACGAGATCCGCGAGCGCACGATCGAGGAGCTCGACTACGAGCTCGAGGCGCAGAACCAGCGCACGATGGCCCGCGCGCACCGCGGCCACCCGTTCGTCTTCGTCCCCGAGGTCGCGACCGAGCTGTGCGGCAAGCGCGTCACGGTCACGGAGTTCGTCGAGGGCGAGGGCTTCGAGGCCTGGCAGCAGAAGGACCAGACCGAGCGCAACCGGCTGGCCGAGATCGTCTTCCGCTTCTACTACGGCGGCGTCTGGCGCGACGGGCAGTTCTCGGCCGATCCGCACCCCGGCAACTCGATCCTGATGGCCGACGGGCGCGTCGCGTTCCTCGACTTCGGGCTCTTCCACCGGATCTCGCGCGAGATGGTCGAGAGCCAGGCCGAGACGATCCGGCTCTGCATGGCCCGCGACGGCGAGGCGCTGCTGCGGCACATGCAGGAGATCCACTGGATCCCGCCGTCGGCCGGGCTGACCGCGCAGGACGCGCTGGAGATCGCGCAGAAGCTGGTCTGGTTCGCCCTGGACGACGAGGACGCCCGCCTGGCGCCCGAGCACGTGGCGGAGATGGTCTTCGAGGTCTCCGACCCGCGCTCGCCACACTGGTCGAAGGTCCGCCGCGCGACCGTGCCGGCCGAGTACGTGTGGAGCCTGCGCCTCGGCGGCATGGCGATCGCCGTCTGCTCCCAGCTCGACGCGTCGCTGAACTACCACCGGATCGTCCGCGAGTGGCTGATGGGCGACACGCCCTACGGCGAGCTGGGTGAGCAGGAGTCCGCCTGGCTGGAGTCGCGCGGACGCTGAGGACCGGGGCACCCGAGGGTGCTGGGTCCGGTGTCGTCCTACCGTCGACGGTCCGGCGCCTGGGTCGGCGCGTGGGTGGCCGGCCGGTCGTGGGGGTCGGTCGATCGTCGGCCAGATGGTGTCCGGGATCGGCCGCGGCTCGTCTGGGGTGGTCGGCGTGGGGTGGGGGTCGGTCGATCGTCGGCCAGCTGGTGTCCGGGATCGACCGAGCCCCGGCAGCGCGAGAGTCGATCGTCCACGCGTCGTGCGGGACCCGACCGTCGTGACGTGACCACCCACTGGTGCCCCGCCCGGAACGGCCCGCCCTCCTCACGCCGATGCGTCCGCCCGATGGGGCCGCCCCGCCGACCCGCCCTCCCCACGCCGATGCGTCCGCCCGATGGGCCGCCCCGCTGGCCCGCCCTCCTCACGCCGATGCGTCCGCCCGATGGGCCGCCCCGCTGGCCCGCCCTCCTCACGCCGATACGTCCGCCCGATGGGGCCGTCCCGCCGGCCCGTCGCCGCCGCACGCCGATGCGTCCGTCCCGGCGGGCCGCAGGGCCGGGAGCGTCCGTCCGGCGGGTGGGCTCGCCGGATCTCAGTCCGGCGCGGCCGCCGGCCGCAGCACCCGGCGGAACGGGGTCACGGCGACGCCGGCGATCCCGATCGCCACCGCGCCGGCCGCGAACGCCGCCGCGGGACCGGACGCGTTGACGAGCAGGCCCGCGAGGCCGGCCCCGACCGCGGCGCCGGCGTAGAGGCCGCTGCCCAGCCAGGTGAAGGCCTCGGTCGCGGTGCCCTCCTCGGCGAGCTGGCCGCAGAGCGAGTAGACGACGGTGAACAGCGGCGCGATCGCGGCGCCGGCGAGCACCAGGCCGACGGCCAGCAGCACCAGGCTCGGCGCGACGGCCAGCAGGCCGTGGCCGAGCGTGCAGAGCAGGACGAGCCGCAGCAGCGCGCGCTCGGGCGACCCGCCGCCCGGGCCGCGGTGGGCGACGGTCAGGCCGGCGACGAGGCTGCCGAGGCAGTAGGCGGCGAGCAGCAGGCCGACCGCGCCGGCGTTCCCGGCGTCCTCCGCGGCGGCGGTGATCGCGAGCTCCGCCGCACCGAACATCACGCCGAGCCCGACGGTGATCGCCAGCAACGCCCGGATCGAGGCGCGGCGCAGCGGGCCGTCGCCGGCGGTGCGCCGGACGCCGGACGCGGGCATCTCGCGCGGCTCGCGCGCGGCGGCGAAGGCCATCGTGGCGGCGAACAGGACGACCGCGGCGACGCCGAGGCCGAGGGCCGGGTCGTGCGCGGCGATCAGGCTGATGAAGACCAGCGGCCCGACCATGAAGGTGATCTCCTGCACCGACGCCTCGACCGCCAGCGCGGCGTGGCGGACCGCCGGGTCGGGGACGATCCGGCCGAACAGCGCGCGCAGGCACGCGGCCACCGGCGGCTGCGTGGCGCCGGCGACGAGCGCGAAGGGGAGGAGCACCCACGCGGCCGTGGTGTCGGGCAGGAGCGCCGCGGCGAGCATCGCGACGCTCGCGGCCAGGACGCTGGCGGCGAGCACGACGGGCTGGCCGATCCGGTCGATCGCCCGGCCGAGCAGCGGGGCGCCCACGGCCATCCCGACCCCGGCGATGCCGGAGACCGCCCCGGCGAGCGCGTAGCTGCCGCCCAGGTCGCGGGCGCGCAGCAGGAACAGCAGCGCGAGCACGGCCTCGGGCGCGCGGGCGACGAGCGACAGGACCAGCAGCCGGGCGACGCCCGGGCTGCGGAGCGCGGCCACGGCGGGGCTGCGCGGGATGACGGGGACCGATGACACGTCCTCGAGCGTAACTGATGCACGTATCAGTAAGCCGCGACGTGGGTCGGTGGCGGGCGATCGGGAGGGGTTCGAGTCCCGCGTGTCCCTCGAGCCCCGCGGGTCGACCGCGAGGCCTCGGGCGACCGCGAAGCCTCGGGCGACCGCGACGCCCCGGGTGACCGGGGCGATCGTGCCCGTCGGCCGACGCACCGGGCGCGCGGGAACGCGCCGTCGCGTCGCGCCTCAGCGGACCGTCGCGCACCCCAGGGACTCCGATTGCGCTGTGAGCACCCGCCCCCGGGTGGGCGCGCTCGATCTCAGACTGGAGCCCCGCGACGCACAACGGTCATGCGGTACCCAGCCCGCGAATATCAGCCCGATCCGGTCGTCGCGCACACCGCGCTGACACCGAGAGAACCCAGCCCACACACCCCCGACCACGACCGCCACGCGGACGCGACCACCCACGACCTGCTTGACAAACCGACCCCCATATCAGCGCAGCGCGCCGTCGAGCGCGTCGGCCAGCACGCTGCGGGCGCCGTCGTCGTCGACCAGGCCGCAGTTCAGCGCGGGGCCGAGGCCGTCGGAGACGGTGATCAGGAGCAGCGCGACGCGCTCGGCGTCGACGTGGGCCGGGACGTCCTCGCCGGCCCGGCCGTCGCGCAGCAGCCCCGCGAGCGCGGCGATCCACGCGGCCTGGCGGGCGCGCACGGCGTCGCGGACGACGGGGGAGAAGCGGGCGCGGGAGGAGACCTGACTCCAGAGCTCCCAGCCGTCGCCGCCGACGATCGTGCCGCCGCCGTCGTCCGGCCCGGCGGGGAAGGTCGCGCGGCGGAGGAAGCGGACGATCGCCGCCCGGCCGGGCTCGGCGCTGCGGGCGTCGGCCTCGACGGCCTCGAGCTCGCGCTCGTCGACGCGCACGAACGACGCGGCGATCAGCTCGTCGCGATCATCGACGTGGGAGCTGACCAGCGGCTGGGAGACCCCGGCCTCGTCCGCCACGTCCTGCAGGCGGAAGCCGTGGACGCCGTGGGCGACGATCACCCGCGCGGCGGCGTCGAGGATCGTGGCGCGGCGCTCGGCGTGCGTGAGGCGCGTGCGTGCGGGGCCGGAGCTCACCCGTCGATCATCCCAGGGGCGGGCTCGACGACTCGCAGCGCGTCCCCGACGGCGACGATCCCGGGCTCCAGCACCTCGAGGTAGACGCCCGCGTCGGCGCCGTTGCGCCGCCCGATCCGCTTGAGCACGGTGGTGTCCCGCGGCAGCAGGCCGGCCTGCTCCCGCGTGGTCATCACGCAGCGGCCCGTCGTCTCGGTGACCCGCAGCAGCGCGCCGCCGATCCGCAGCGTCGCGCCGACCCACGTGTCCTCCGCGAACCCGGTCGTGCCGTCCGGCGTGCGGACGACGAGGTTCGGCCGTAGGCGCAGCGGGTCCAGCGCGTCGCGCTCGCCGGGCGCGCCGTCCTCGTCGCTGCACAGGGCCTCGAGCGTCGCGCTCGTCACGAGGTGCACGGGCGCGGCGTCGTGGTGGCGGCCCCAGCGGCGTCCGGCGTCGCCGCGGTCGAAGCGCAGCTCGCGGCCGAGGTGGGCGGACAAGAGGGCGTCGGCGTCGGGCGTGCCGGCCAGGACGGTCCGCCCGTCCGGGAGGGCGACGACCACCGCGCCGGCCGGGGCCCGGACGCCGCTGTCGCCGGTCCGGGCGTCGTCGCGGGACCCGCCCGACGCCACGCGGCCGGCCGGCCCCGGTGCCGTCGTCGCCGCGATGTCCAGCATCCCGTCGTAGAGCCGCCAGCGGCCGCGGTTCGTCTTGGCGGAGACCCAGTGGTCCTGGTCGTCGAGCAGCGCCCACTCGCGGTCGCCGTCGAGCCCCGCGGGGCCCAGCGCGGCGCGCTCCAGGCGCTCGCCGCGCATCGACTTGACGGGGAACCGGTGCAGGGACGCGACGGTGCCGAGGACGTCGGGCATCGACCGAGGATACGAGGCGGCGCGGGCGGCTTGGGACCGTCCGCGCGAGGCGCTCCGGGAATCGACGTTCGGTGATCGATTCCCAGAGCGCGTCCCGCGGGGTGGGCCGGCGCCGCGCGTCCCGGCCGCGCTCGGGGACGATGCTCGGGGACGATGGTTGACGGAGGAACGACCGACTCCGGACACGCCGCGATCTGCGACCATGTCCCCTTGCGGTGGGGATCAGACGGTCGGGTGCGTCCATGCTCGACGGGCCCCTGCGCTGACGCCGGAGGGCGCCCGTGATCGGGGTCCTCGTGGCCCACGCGGTCGCCGCGCTGCTCGCACCGTGGCTCGTCGGCCGCCTCGGCCGCCGGGCGTTCCCGGTCCTCGCGATCGTTCCCGCCGGCGCCGTCGTCTGGGCCGCCACGCGGACGTCGGACGTCGCCTCCGGCGGGACGGCGGAGAGCGTCCACCAGTGGGTCCCGAGCCTCGGGATGGAGCTCGCGTTCCGGCTCGACCCGCTGTCGTTGCTGATGACGTTCGTCGCCGCCGGCGTCGGCGCACTCGTCCTCGCCTACTGCGGCCGCTACTTCTCGAACGACGAGCAGGGCCTCGGGCGCTTCGCCGCCGTGCTGACCGCCTTCGCCGGCGCGATGCTCGGGCTCGTCCTCAGCGACGACCTGCTGCTGCTCTACGTCTTCTGGGAGCTCACCACGGTCCTGTCGTTCCTGCTGGTCGGGCACAACAGCGACCGCCAGGGCTCGCGCCGTGCGGCGATGGACGCCCTGATCGTCACGACGTTCGGCGGCCTGGCGATGCTCGTCGGCGCGGTGATCGTCGGCGAGGCGGCGGGGACGTACCGGATCTCCGAGATCGTGGCCCGTCCGCCGGGCGGCGCGACCGTCTCCGTCGGCGTGGCACTGATCCTCGTCGGCGCGCTCTCGAAGTCCGCGCTCGTGCCGTTCCACTTCTGGCTGCCCGGCGCGATGGCGGCGCCGACGCCCGTCTCGGCGTACCTGCACGCCGCGGCGATGGTCAAGGCCGGCGTCTACCTCGTCGCGCGCCTGGCCCCGGGCTTCGCGGACCTCGACGTCTGGCGCTGGTCGGTCCTCGTCCTCGGGCTGCTGACGATGCTGCTGGGGGCGTCCCGCGCGCTCAAGCAACACGACCTCAAGCTGCTCCTGGCGTACGGCACCGTCAGCCAGCTCGGCCTGCTCACCGTGCTGGTCGGGCAGGGCTCCCGCGACGTGATGCTGGCCGGCCTCGGGCTGCTGCTCGCCCACGCGCTCTACAAGTCCGCGCTGTTCCTGACGGTCGGCATCATCGACCACGACACCGGCACCCGCGACCTGCGGGTCCTCAGCGGCCTGGGCCGGACGCGCAGGCGGCTCGCGGTGATCGCCGGGCTGGCCGCGGCGTCGATGGCCGGCATCCCCCTGTTCGCGGGCTTCGCGGCGAAGGAGACCGCCTTCGACGCACTTCTGCACGGCGACACCGTCGACGTCCTCACGCTCGTCGCGATCGTCCTGGGCGTCGCCCTGACCGCCGCCTACGCGTGGCGCTTCTGGTGGGGCGCGTTCGCGACGAAGGACGGCGTCCCCGACCGCCGCTGCGACCACGCGGACCCGCACATCGAGCTGGCGCCCGGACTGCTGGCGACCGGCGGGCTGGTCCTCGGGATCGGCTTCGCGGCGCTCGACGGGCTGCTCGCCCGGCACGCCGACCAGCTGCCCTCGACGCTGGACCACCCGCTGCACCTCGCCGGCTGGCACGGCGTCGGGCCGGCGCTCGGGCTCTCGCTGCTCGCCCTCGCGCTCGGCGCGGTCGTGGTCGTCGTGCGCCGCCGCCTGGCGGGCCGGCCGCTGCCGGCCGAGCGCCCGCGGCGCATGCTCGACGCCCGCGACTCGTACGTCCTGATCGTCCGCGGCACCGAGCGCCTCTCGGTCGCCGCCGCCCGCGCCACGCAGTCCGGCTCGCTGCCGGTCTACCTGATGACGATCCTCTTCGTCTTCGCCGCCGCGACGATCTCCGCGCTGATCGTCGGGATCCCGTGGAACGTCGAGCTCCGCGTGTGGGACGAGCCCGCGCAGGGCGCCGTCGGCCTGCTGGTCGTCGCCGGCACGATCCTGACCCTGCGCGCCCGCCGGCGCCTGAAGGCCGTCGTCCTCAGCGGCGTCGTCGGCTACGGCGTCGCGACGCTGTTCGCGCTGGGCGGCGCGCCGGACCTCGCGCTCACGCAGTTCCTCGTCGAGACCGTGACCCTCGTCGTCGTCGTGCTCGTCCTGCGGCGCCTGCCGTCGCACTTCACCGGCACGGTCTCGTCGAAGCGCCGCCGGCGGCTGCACCTGCTGACCGGCATCGTCGTCGGCACGCTGATGGCGCTCCTGACGCTCGTCGCCGCCGGCGCGCGCGAGGCCGCCCCGGTGTCCGAGCTGTTCGCCGCCGCGTCGAAGCTCGCGGGCGGCAAGAACATCGTCAACGTCACGCTCGTCGACCTCCGCGCCTGGGACACGATGGGCGAGATCGCCGTGCTCGTCGTCGCGGCCACCGGCGTCACGAGCCTGCTCTTCCTGCGCCGCCGCACCCGCGCCATGCCGCGGCTGAGCGACCCGTCGGCCGACAGCCCCGTCTGGTCGATGGACGCGAGCGACGTCCCGCACCGCGGCCCGTCCCGCACCGGGGACTCCGAGGCCCGCGACCGCGCGAGGACCGCCGGCCTCCTCAACGTCGTCCAGAACGCCGCCGGCGGCGTCGGCTCGGCCCGCCGCGCCGAGCGCTGGCTCGTCGCCGAGAACACGCTCGCGCCCGAGCGCCGGTCGATCCTCCTCGAGGTCGTCGTCCGGCTGATCTTCCACACCGTCCTCGTGCTGTCGGTGTACCTGCTGTGGGCCGGCCACGACCTGCCCGGCGGCGGCTTCGCAGGCGGCATCGTCGCGGGCCTGGCGTTCACGATCCGCTACCTCGCGGGCGGCCGCTACGAGCTCGGCGAGGCCGCGCCGGTCGGCGCCGGCCTCGTGATCGGGCTCGGCCTGGTGCTGGCCGTCGGCACCGGCCTGGCAGGGGCGATCCTCGGCGACGCGGTCCTGCAGGGCGGCGCCTGGAAGCCCGACATCCCGCTGCTCGGGCCGCTGAAGCTCTACTCGTCGACGCTGTTCGACATCGGCGTCTACCTCGTCGTCGTCGGCGTGGTGCTCGACGTGCTGCGCAGCTTCGGCTCCGAGATCGACCGCCAGGTCGACGAGGAGGTCCACGGCCACCGCCCGACCGTCGAACGGGACCCGTCGGGGATCGCTGCGACGGCCCCGGCGGCCCTCGGCGGTGCGTCGGCCGGCGGTGTCGGTCCGACGTCCGGCGCCGGCGGGTCGTCCGTGGCCACGGGCCGCGCTCCCGCGACCCCGCCGCGCCCCACCTCCGAGGGATCCCGATGAGCGTCAGCGTCGTCCTGGCGGTCCTCGTCGGCGTGCTCGTCGCCGGCGGCGTCGTCCTCCTGCTCGAGCGCAGCCTCACCCGCGTGCTGCTCGGCGCCGTCCTGCTCGGCAACGGGATCAACGTGATGATCCTCGCGATGGGCGGCGTGGCGGGGGAGGCCCCGATCATCGGCCAGTCCCCGAAGGACGGCCAGAACGATCCCCTGCCGCAGGTGATGATCCTCACCTCGATCGTCATCACGTTCGCGATGACGGCGTTCCTGCTCGCGCTCGCCTACCGCTCCTGGCAGCTGCAGGGCAACGACGAGGTCCAGGACGACGTCGAGGACCGCCTCGTCGCGACCCGCCGCGAGGCCGAGGAGCTCGAGGACACCGGCGCCGACGCCGACCTCGAGGCGGAGGAGGACGCGCGCGCGTCCGTCGAGGAGACCCCGACCCCGGACGACGACGCGGCGATCCGGAGGGACGCGTGAGCACCGCCGACCTCGTCCCCCTGCCCGTCGTCCTGCCGCTCCTGGCCGCCGGCGCGAAGTTCGCGATCGGCGCCCGCCTGCCGAAGCTCAACCGCGCGATCTCCGTCGGCACGCTGACCGCCGTCCTCGTGGTCGCCGTCCTGCTGCTGATCGCGGCCGACCGCCACGGCCCGCAGGTCGCGGCGATCGGCGGCTGGCGGCCCCCGGTCGGCATCGTGCTCGTCGCCGACCGGCTGTCCGCGCTGATGCTGCTGATCTCCGCGGCGGTGACGCTCTGCGTCCTGATCTACAGCTACGGCCAGGGCTCCGCGGACGACGAGGAGGGCCTGCCGCTCGCGGTCTTCCACCCCACGTACCTCGTGCTGTCGGCCGGAATCAGCAACGCGTTCCTCGCCGGCGACCTCTTCAACCTCTACGTCGGCTTCGAGATCCTCCTGGTCTCCAGCTACGTCCTGATCACGCTGGGCGGCACGGCGTCCAGGATCCGCTCGGGCACGACCTACGTGATCGTCTCGCTGCTCTCGTCGCTGCTGTTCCTCGCGGCGATCGCGCTCGTCTACGGCGCCACCGGCACGCTGAACATGGCGGACCTCGCGCTGAAGCTGCGCGAGCTCGACCCCAACATCCGCCTCGTCCTGGAGCTCTCGCTGCTGTTGGCGTTCGGGATCAAGGCGGCGGTCTTCCCGATGTCGGCGTGGCTGCCGGACTCGTATCCGACCGCGCCCGCGCCGGTGACGGCAGTGTTCGCCGGCCTCCTGACGAAGGTCGGCGTCTACGCGGTGATCCGCACCGAGACGCTGCTCTTCCCCGACGACGACCGCGTGGCCGCCGTTCTGATGGTCGTCGCGTTCCTGACGATGGTGATCGGGATCCTCGGCGCCGTCGCCCAGACGGACGTCAAGCGCATGCTCTCGTTCACGCTGGTCAGCCACATCGGCTACATGATCTTCGGCGTCGCGCTGGGCTCCCGACTCGGCCTGTCGGGCGCGATCTTCTACGCGATCCACCACATCACGATCCAGACGACGCTGTTCCTGACCGCCGGGATGATCGAGCGGGTGGCGGGCAGCACGTCGTCGGAGAAGATCGGCGGCCTCGCGAAGACCGCGCCGCTGCTGGCGATCCTCTTCTTCCTGCCGGCGATGAACCTCGCGGGGATCCCGCCGTTCTCGGGCTTCATCGGCAAGCTCGCCCTGATCGAGGGCGGCGCCCAGGACGGCTCGTGGCTGGCGTGGACCCTCGTCGGCGGCAGCGTCGCGACGAGCCTCCTGACCCTCTACGCCGTCGGCAAGGCCTGGAGCCGCGTCTTCTGGCGCTCGCCGCGCGTGGCGATGCCGGCGATCGCGGGGCCGGCGGCGTCGGGGGGCGGGGCGCGGGTCGCGACGGCGCGGACGGGCGCCGACGACGCCCGCGGCGCCGCGACGAGCGCCGACGACCGCCGCGGCGGCGCCTCGGCGGATCCGGTCGACGACGTCCGCGGGGCGACCCTCGGCGGTCGCGACATCGTCCGCGGCGGCGCGATGCCGCGCCTGATGACCGCCGCGACCGCGGCCCTGGTCGTCCTCGGCCTCGCCTTCACCGTCGTCGCCGGGCCGCTGACGGACCTGACCGACCGCGCGGCCCTCCGACCGCATCCTGGTCGAGATCACGCAGGAGCCCGGCGGCTCGTTCCTGGACCGGATGATCTCCCTCGTCGTGG